>OMUX01000195.1 GCA_900314345.1 uncultured Erysipelotrichaceae bacterium
CCGTGATCAAGGATATCTGCCAGAGGGTGGCTGTCATGGAGGATGGAAGAGTCGTTGAGGAAGGCGATGTCTATGACATCTTCTCCCGTCCAAGCGAAGCCATCACAAGAAGGTTTGTCTCTTCTTCCAGCGGTCTGACGAAGTTCAACAAGCTGCTGGAGGACAACTCGGAACTGGTGCAGGCAGACGACCACAGCAGAGTCGTCAAGCTGCAGTTTGATACCGACTGTGTTGGAGATGCCATGATCTCCGATGTATCCAGAAGGTTTGATGTGAATCTCAACATCGTCCTTGCCAACGTGGAGATCCTGCAGGGAAATCCTCTTGGTTCGATGATCGTCAAGATCGTCGGGGACGAGACGAATATCAACAAGGCAATCGACTATATGAAGTCGTGCAAGGTGAAGGTGGAGGTCATTGAATATGAGCGGATTCATTGAAACATTGATGCCCAATATCATCGCATACTGGGATCAGTTCACTCAGGCTCTGACCGCCACCGTACAGATGTTCCTGCTGGCCGGTATTCTGTCATTCCTGTTCGGTCTTCTCTTCGGAGTCCTGCTGATCATCACACAGCCCACCGGCATCGCACCGAACAAAGCGGTGTACCGGATCGTGGATACGGTGGTCAACGTCTTCCGTTCCATCCCGTTTGTCATCCTGCTGATCTTCCTGATCCCGCTGACCAGGGCAATCGTGGGAACGGCAATCGGCGTCAAGGGCGCCATCATCCCGCTGGTCTTTGGATGTGTGCCGTTCTATACAAGACAGGTTGAAACGGCACTGGCGGATGTGGATCCCGGAAAGATCGAAGCAGCCAGGGCGATGGGCATCAGCACCCCAAACATCGTCTTCCATGTCTATCTTCATGAAGCAGTACCGGAGCTCATCCGTGTCACCACCACCACAGCCATCAGCCTGATCGGCCTGACCACAATGGCTGGTGCAGTAGGTGCCGGAGGCATCGGAAGCTTCGCCATCAACTACGGTCAGAGTCTCCACCATCAGGACGTCGTCAATGTATGCGTGGTACTGCTGCTGGTGATTGTATCCCTCATGCAGTATCTGGGCGGATTCCTGGCCAGAAAGACAACAAACCGTGCACTGTTCCGCAAGGAAGTGCACTGAGCATCACATGTAAATGAACGAAAAGTTCAGGAGGAAAGAAAAATGAAGAACAGCATTACAAAGATCATCGCATCCGTACTTGCAGTTTCAGCTCTCACAGCGTGCGGTTCCAGCAGCGCAGCAGCTTCCAGTGCAGCCGCATCCACAGAGGCAGCCGCTTCCACATCCGCAGCCGCAGCTGCCCCGGCAGGAGACCCGGTTGTCATCGCCATTCCGGATGATCCGACAAACGGCGGCCGTGCCATCAAGCTGCTGGAAACAGCAGGCCTGATCGAGGTTGATCCGGCAGCCGGCTATGCACCGGAGCTCAAGGATGTCACCAAGTATGTCTACAACATCACGATCCAGCCGCAGACTGCAGAAACACTGCCGCAGACACTGGATGATCTGGGTGCCGCAACCATCAACGGAACCTATGCAATCCCGGCCGGCCTCAAGCCGACAGACGGCCTGATCATTGAAGACCAGGGTACCAGCGGCGACAACCCTTATGTCAATGTCATCGTTGCCCGCACAGAGGACAAGGACAATGAACTCTACAAGACCATCGTTGAGGCATTCCAGACACAGTATGTCGCTGAATACCTGCGTGTGAAGTACAACGATGCATTCTTCCCGGCATTCGACTATGACGAAAGCAAGGTCGCTGAAGAAGGCCAGGCAGTCGTTGATGAAGCAGATGCCTATGTATCCAGCCCGGACGGAAAGACAACCGTCACCGTCGGTGTATGCGGCGCCAACAACGATCACTGGAAGGCAGTCCAGAAGGTTCTTGATGATGAGAACGCAGGCATCTACATCGAGCTCAAGACATTCGATTCCTACGACATCCCGAATGATGCACTGAATGCAGGTGAAATCGATCTCAACGCATTCCAGCACAAGGCATATCTGCAGTCTGAAGTTGATTCCCAGGGCTATAAGATTGAAACAATCGGCGACACACTGATGGCTCCGCTCACACTGTACTCTCACAAGTACGCAAGCCTGGATGACCTCAAGGCAGCTGCCGGAAAGCTTGAGTAATACAAGAATCAAGACAAGAGGCAGCCATTGGCTGCCTTTACACTGAAGAAGGAAGGTAATCATTCATGAATGAACTGGAACAGACGGTCTATGATGCGGTAGTTAAGGATCATGACCATGTAGTGCAGCTGCGCAGATGGCTTCATGCCCATCCTGAGCTGCCAAAGGAAGAGGTTCACACCCAGGAAAAGATCGAAGAGGAGCTTCATGCCATCGGCCTTGAAACAAAGCGCATTGCCGGAACCGGCGTCTATGCGGAAATCAAGGGAGAAAAGGGAGAAGGAAAGACCATCGTCCTGCGGGCGGATATTGATGCCCTGCCGGTGACGGAGGTGGAGAACCGTTCGTATGCCAGTGTGAACAAGGGCGTCATGCATGCGTGTGGTCATGATGCACATACATCCTCATTGATCGGTGCTGCACGTGTGCTTGCATCACACAGGGAGCTTTTCCCCGGCAAGGTGGTCCTGACATTCCAGCCGGGA
>OMUX01000001.1 GCA_900314345.1 uncultured Erysipelotrichaceae bacterium
AGCTGTTCCTCATCCGCGTGTGATTCTTCCATTCCTCCGGAAGGAATGTCCACGATCCGGCAGTCTTCAATGCCCTTGGTCAGATACCATCCGGAAGGCAGCACCACCGGCTGGGCGAATGTTGTGGCAGCGGGCTTGATGGCAATGTCCACACTGGAGACATCCACATCCTCCGTGCCATGGAAATGCAGTACCTCACCGGCATGGATCGGTTCAATGAACACCATGTGGTAAGGATTGGTCTTGAGACGCTTGGCAATCAGGTTGCCCTTGGAAGGACGGTTGTTCACCGGAATCTCCTCCGTCTTCAGACGCTTCATGTATCCCGACTCCGTCAGGATCAGCACCGTTGTATCATTCTTTGTCAAGGCCGCAGCACTGACAAGCCTGTCTCCCTTGGCAAAATTCTGTGCCTTCACCCCGCGGGTCTTGACACCCTGCACCGGAATGGAATCAATCCCGTACTGCAGGGCAAAGCCATCCCGGCTCAAAAGCACCACACTGTCTCCTTCATACACCAGGAAGGATCTCAGCATCTGTCCGTTGGGCGGCAGCACCATGGCCGGCATGACCTTGTTGTTTCTGGATACCTGGTAGTCCTTCACCGGCGTACGCTTGATCTGTCCGTTGTCTGCGACACTGACAATCCATGCATAGGTCTCGAAGTTATGGACAAGGACGGCATTGATGATCTTGTCGTCGCCTTCAATGCGCACTGCCTTGTTGAGGTGGGCACCGATGTCCTTCCACTTGAATGTATCAATCTGCCAGACCGGAATGTAGGCATAGTTTCCCTTGGAGGTAAACAGCAATAAGGTATCCACCGTATCGCATTCAATGGAACCGATCAGCTGATCCCCTTCCTTGAGTCCTGTGGCACTGCCCTCCATTGCCTGGTAGGAACGCAGGCTGACCTTCTTGAGATAGCCATCGCGGCTCACGGTCACGACAACACGCTCGCTGGTGATCATCTGCGATTTATCAATGGTCAGATCAGATACCTCTGCCTCGATCTTCGTTCTTCTCTCGTCCCCGTATTCCTTCTTGACAGCCTTGAGTTCCTTGACGATCACAGAGCGAAGGACATTCTTGTTTTCCAGGATGTCATTCATCTCTTCAATCTTGTTTGTCAGTTCCGCAAACTCCGCTCTTAACTGTGTGATATCGGTATTGGACAAACGGTACAGACGCAATGTGACAATGGCTTCCGCCTGCGGTTCATCAAAGCCAAAGCGCGCCATGAGGTTCTTCTTGGCATCCGCCTTGTCCTTCGATGCACGGATCAATGCAATGACCTCATCCAGGATGGAGACAGCCTTCATCAGACCTTCGATGATATGGCAGCGTTCCTCCATGCGGTCCTTTTCAAACTGTGCACGTCTTGTGACAACCTCCTTGCGGAAGTCAATGAACGCATCCAGTAATCCGATCAGTCCGATCTGCACAGGACGCTGGTCCACAATGGCAACGTTGTTGTAGTTGTAGTAGATCTGCAGGTCTGTGTTCTTGTACAGATAGTTCAGGATCATCTGTCCGTCCACATCCTTGCGGATATCCACCACAACCTTGAGACCCTGGCGGTCGGATTCATCACGGACATCCAGGATGCCGTCAATATCCTTGCTCAGACGGATGTCATCCATCCTTCTGACCATGTCGGACTTGATCACTTCATAAGGAACCTGTGTAATGACAATCTGATTGCAGGTTCTTCCTTCCACGATCTCCGCCTTGCCGCGCACCACAATCCTGCCATGGCCTGTGGCAAAGGCTTCCTTGATGCCGGCATGTCCCTGCACGATGCCGCCGGTCGGAAAGTCCGGTCCGGGAATGATCTCCATAAGCTCATCCAGCGTGCATGCCGGATTGTTCAGCCGGTAGATCGTGGCATCAACCACTTCATTGAGATTGTGCGGCGGCATGTTTGTGGCATAGCCAGCCGCAATACCTGTGGCACCGTTGACCAGCATGACCGGGAAAGGAACCGGCAGGACCGTCGGCTCATTCTCCGTATCATCAAAGTTCGGCGTCATCTCGACCGTGTTCTTGTCCAGGTCGTCCTCCATGATCTCCGTCACCTTGGCAAGCCTTGCCTCGGTATAACGCATGGCAGCAGCCGGGTCGTCATCGATGGAACCGTTGTTTCCATGAATGTCGATCAGAGGAAGGCGCACCTTCCAGTCCTGCGACATACGGACCATGGCATCATAGACAGACGTATCGCCATGGGGATGGTAGTTACCGATAACAAGACCGACCGTCTTTGCACTCTTGCGGTAAGGCTTGTCCCAGGTGTTTCCGTCATGGTACATGGCATACAGGATTCTTCTCTGCACCGGCTTCAGACCGTCTCTTGCGTCAGGCAGCGCACGTTCCTGGATGATGTATTTCGCATAGCGCGAAAAACGATCCGACATGATGTCTTCCAGCAATGACGGTACGTATTTCGTGTTGTCCTTGAATTCGTTCTTCTTTGCCATTACTCATCCACCTTGAAGTCATCTTCCAGGGTAAAGGAGATATTCTCCTCAATCCATTTCTTGCGCGGTTCCGCCTTCTCACCCATTAGTACCGACACCCTGCGCTCGGCAAGCACACCGTCATTGATGCCGACACGGATCAGTGTCCTTGTGGCAGGATCCATGGTTGTCTCCCACAGCTGTGTTGCATTCATTTCACCAAGTCCCTTGTAGCGCTGCACTTCAATCCTGCCAAGCCGCTTCCTTGCGGCATCCAGCTCATCATCCGTATAGCAGTACTCCAGCGTCTTGCCCTTGGTCACACGATAGAGCGGCGGCAGTGCGATGTACACCATGCCCTGCTCGATCAAAGGACGCATGTACCGGTAGAAGAATGTCAGTAACAGGATCTGGATATGTGATCCGTCATCATCAGCATCGGTCATGATGATGATCTTGTTGTAGTTGCTTTCCGTGTATTCAAAGGAAGAGCCGATCCCTGCCCCGATGGCATGGGTCAGTGTATTGAGCTCCAGGTTCTTCTCAATGTCGCTCATGGAGCACTTCTCTGTATTCAATACCTTTCCTCTTAAAGGAAGGATCGCCTGGAATCTGGAATCACGTCCCTGCTTGGCAGAGCCGCCTGCGGAATCACCCTCAACCAGGAAGAGTTCCTTGATGCGGGAATCCTTGGAGTTTGCAGGTGCCAGCTTGCCGGAAAGAAGCTTCTCGCCTTTTCCTGCCTTCTTGCCCTTGCGGGCATCATCCCTGGCTTTTCTCGCAGCCTCTCTTGCAAGGCTTGCCTTCATCATCTTTGTCACAAGACGGTCCGACTGATCCCTGTTTTCCTCCAGCCAGAAAGCCAGCTTGTCAGAAACCACCGCATCCACGGCCGTCTTGGCCTGCGGAGTACCGAGCTTGCCCTTGGTCTGTCCTTCAAACTGCAGGATCTCCTCCGGAACGGATACGGAAACAATGCTGGTCAGGCCTTCCCTGACATCCGTACCTTCCAGGTTCTTGTCCTTAGCCTTCAGAAGTCCGTACTTTCTAGCATAGTCATTGACTGCCTTGGTGAAGGCAGCTTTATAGCCGATCTCATGGGAACCGCCGTCCGTGGTCCGTACAAGGTTTGCAAAGGAGTAGGTATTCTCCTGGTAGTCATCCGTGTACTGGAAAGCCACATCCACCTTGATGCCCTGGGATTCCCCGGAGAACTTCATCGGTGCCATGATGACATTCCTGTCTTCATGGAGGTAGTTCAGAAAGGCAATCAGACCATCCTCATAGCAATAGGTCTCACTGCCCGGTTTCTTCCCGCGGTTGTCTGTGACAACAAGCGAAATACCGGAAAGAAGGAATGCTTCTTCCCTTGCCCTTTCACATACCGTGTCATATTTGAATTCCGTGGTGGTGAAGATCTCAGGATCCGGCTTGAATGTCACCTTGGAACCGCTCTTGTTTGTGGTTCCAAGCTCCTGCAGCTTCCCGATCTTCTTGTCGCCATGTTCAAAGCGCATCTTCACACGCTTCCCGTCATGGCAGACTTCCACTTCCAGCCACTCTGACAAGGCATTGACAACCGACGCACCGACACCGTGCAGACCGCCTGCAGTCTTGTAGCCGCCTTCACTGGTGAACTTGCCGCCGGCATGGAGCACCGTGAAGATGACCTGCAGCGTGTTCTTCCCGCTGGCATGCATGCCGATCGGCATGCCTCGTCCTTCATCCTCCACCGTGCAGCTTCCGTCTGCGTTCAATGTGATGCTGATTTTCTTTCCATATCCGTTGAGTGCTTCATCAACGGAGTTATCCACGATT
>OMUX01000150.1 GCA_900314345.1 uncultured Erysipelotrichaceae bacterium
AGTAATTGCCGACATATGTCAATAACATTTATCTGTCCATCTTCACCTCATCCGGCTTTACGACCGTGTACCGGTCCTCCGGCTTTAATGTGAGCTTGTGATTCAGGAACTTCTCGATGTCGAACGCATTTTTCTTATCCGCATCAGAAGTCAAAGGATAATTGGGATGCTTCGTCAGATCATACTTCTCTGACAGGAACGGCCTGACGCCGCGAAGCTGCAGGATGCATTTACTGCCATCCAGCACAGCCAGTTCATCGACTGAGAGAAGATCATGACCGAGCTTCTGATAGTTCAGGGAATGGCTTTGCTCTCTGCCCCTGCTTTCACCGGTATTGAAGGTATCAATTGTTTCCTTTCCGAGGGACTGGTTCAGATCCTTCAGCGTTGTCGGTTCGCTGCCACCCAGAAAGATCTGAGAATCACAGTTGCCGATGATGGTGTCCGCATTGTCCTTATAGATTGCCTTGAGCTGTGATTTTGCCTGCAGCACCAGGCATGCGGAGATCTCACGGCTTCGGATCGTGGCGATCAGCTTCTCCAGATTCGGGATCTGGCCGATGTTCGCACACTCGTCGATGAGGCACCGGACATGCACCGGCAGCCTGCCGTTGTACACGTCGTCTGCCTTCTCGCACAGCAGATTGAAAAGCTGTGTGTAGATCATGGAGATTAGGAAATTGAAGGTCGCATCGGTATCCGACATGATCAGAAACAATGCTGTCTTCCGGTCTCCCAGCTTATCCAGCTCCAGTTCGTCATACATCGTGATGTCCCGGACCTCCTGAATATCGAACGGAGCCAGGCGAGCGCCGCAGCTCACGAGTATTGATTTCAGGGTCTTGCCGGCAGCCATCTTGAACTTGACATATTGGCGTACGGCAAAGTGATTTGGATTCTTTTTCTTCAGCTCCTCAAACATCACATCCACCGGATTCTGATAGTCCTCATCATCCTCGCGGACATCCATGCTGTTGAGCATTTCCAGGAGTGTTGCGAAGTTTTGCTCATTCTCCGGAGCCTCGTAATGGATATATCCGATCAGCGCCGTGTACAGCAGCGTCTCCGCTTTGGTCCAGAACTCATCACCGGCCTTGCCGTCGCCCTTGGTATTGGCAATCAGTGCGGTCACGAGCTTCAGGATATCCTTCTCGGAATGAATGTAAGAGAACGGATTGTAATGCTGCGACTTTTTGAAATTGATTGTGTTGAAGACTTTGATCACATACGGCTCATAAAGTGGTTTCCCATGTTTGTCTTTCACAGGATTACCCTTCGCATCCAACACCGGTGCGCCGCGTTCCAGGGCTTTTCCGCATTCTATAAGGACACTGGCCTTGGGATCGGTTATGACATAGGAGCTGTGCATCTGTAACAGATTCGGTTTCAGCCAGAATCTCGTTTTGCCGGAACCGGATCCTCCGACGATCAGAACATTCTTGTTTCTTGCATAGGCCGGATTCTTCGGCCTGTTGCTCATCATCAGCCATTCCGATTTCGTCAGAATCACATTTCTCTGAAAGACCGGATCCTCATACGGCTCAATGTCCTTGTGCGTTCCCCAGCGGGCAGATCCATATTCCGTATTGTGACGGTACTTCTTTGCATTCTTCCCTCGCATATACACCGCCAGATAAAAGACCAGAGCACAGATGACTCCGATCATCAGGTCGAACGGATGAAAGCTGGGAAGCGGATTGGCGAAGGCGGTCTGCAGTGTCGTCATCAGTGTGAGAACCTTCCTGGATGGATCCACACCTGCAGTCAGCCGCCATGCCTCACCGAAGTTTGTTGCCAGCAATCCTGCCACCGCATATGGGATATGCAGGATGATTTTCTTCTTGATCGCGCTGCTCATCACAGGCTGATATCGTCGTGTTCTTTGTTTCTGACCTTGGACGGCAGGGAAGCGACCAGATCCTTCAGCTTGGTCAGCTGCTTCAGAATGCTCGGTTTCTTTTGGGCATTCATCTGCTTTGCCACCAGAGAATCTGCGATCTGCTGCAGTGCATCTGCATCTCTCGCCTTAAAGAACACGGTATATTGCGGCGGACTCACTGTTTTGTCTTTGGTGACAGCGAAATCCACGCCGTATTTTCTGGCTTCCCGCTCAAACTCACGGATGCTGGCATCTCCGATGGGCATGCGCGATACGCCCTGATTCTGGCCGATCA
>OMUX01000372.1 GCA_900314345.1 uncultured Erysipelotrichaceae bacterium
ATTTGACATTCCCCTGCCTTCTTTCGCTTATAATGGTTTCATGAGTGCTAAGTCTGTCTTCATTATAATCGCTTCATTGACATGTATGCTGTGCGGATGCTCATCAGAAAGTGCATCGGTATCCGTCAGTACAGCGGTACCGTCTGCTTCTGCAGCAGTGAAGGAAAAGCAGACGGTCAACCTGATGACGCCTGTGATGGATGAAGATGGCAATGCGGTATCGCCGCTGAACAGCTATGTGAAGCTGATGGTGTATGGCGGACCGGTACAGAAAATGGCAGATACGGCAGAAGATGTACTGCTGGAATACCACAAGCTGGCGGACAGCGATCACTTCTATCTTGATGACTATGGAGAGAGAATCCATAACGCGGCATGGATCAGTGCACAGCCGATGGAGGAAGAACTTTCTGTATCAAAGGAAATGGCAGAGATGCTTGCAGCATCCCTGCAGTATGCAGATGTGAGCAACGGATGGTTTTCTCCGGTGGTGGGGAGTGTTTCGGATGTCTGGAAAGGGAAGTTTGCAGTTCCCGGAGGGCTGGAAGAGGATCCGGATGCGGAAGAAATACAATGTGCCCTTGCCTGCAGTGCAGCAGATGCATCACCGGATGCATTGTTATCCGTGGATACAGAGAAGGATACCGTGGTCCTGCATGCGCCGGATGGATGCATGGATCGGGTGAAGATCAATCTTGGAGCGATGGCCAAGGGGTATATTGTGGACCGGATGTATGAGGCATTGCTTGTGTATGACTGTCCGTTCCTGATTGATGCAGGGAGCTCCTCCATCCGCTTTTATTCCGATGATCCGGATGTGACATGGAAGGTCGGGGTGCGGACACCAGACTCCGGGGAGCTGCTGTATGCGCTTCAGGGAAGCACGGGTGCCATTGCGACAAGCGGAGATGACCAGCAGTTCTGCTTTGTGGAAACGGAAGAGGGAATGATCCGCAGGCATCACATCCTGAATCCCTTTACGGGATATCCTGAGAATCATTACCGCAGCATCACTCTATATTCCGATGGTGAGGCCGGAGTGCTGGATGCGATGTCCACGGCATTGTTCTCCATGAAGGATGCTGAGAAAGAAAAGGAAATCCTTTCCATGGCAGAGTCTGACGCACATGCAAAGATCAGCGGCTCATGGCTTTGTGAAGAGGAAGACGGTTTCGTATTATATGTTACAGAGAATATGACTGAAGTGATGATGGAAGGATCACTGAAGGACGGAATCAAGGAGGTGGTTCAGGATGAATAGGAAATGCATTTGCAGCATCTGTGCGGCACTGCTCTGTAGTGCATGCGGACAGGCACAGGCATCCATGCCTGCGGAGATAACAGCAGCACCGGCAGCGATTCCATCGGCATCCATTGAACCGGAGATTACTGCATTGCCTGAAAAAGAGCATCCGGAATCTTCTTCCATGCTGGATTCTCCTTTGAATCCGCAGAACATTGACGACTATCTGTTTCTGGACGGGGTATCCTACATCGATACAAGATCGTTTGAACAGGTGGTGAAGGAAGGAAGTATTGCCGGATTCCAGCATATTTCCTTCTATGAAATGATTGCCACGTATAAACCGGAAGAGAATGTGCTGTTCACCATGGACAAGGTCCGTGATGAGGACGGTAATGTGATTACTGCACTGGGAGATCCGGGATCCTTCACACCGAACTATGAAGAGTCAGAACAGATCCTGGAGGAACTGTTTCCGAAGGATCACAGCTATGTCTTCATTGCCTCTGCCGGTGTGGAGTCAGCCTACATGATCAATCTTCTGATTCAGTATGGCTGGGATCCGTCAACGCTGTATAACTGCGGCAGCTTCTCCAACGGCATGGGCAGTGATATTGCCTACCGTGATTATGAAGGCGCGAAACATTACATTCCGGGAACGGATTCCTACACGGTCAGTACCAGCATTGACTGGGGTGAGGTAACACCGGTACAGAACTGAATGCAATACCGGACTCAGGGCATGACTCTGAGTCTCTTTGTCTTCATGCCATTTTCTGAACTTTTTTTATCTTTTTCCGGAGGAAACCTGTCTGAACAGGCAATAAGGAAGGTGAAGAAAGGTAAATGATGAATGAGCAATACAGATACTGCACAGAACAGCACCACCGTAGATCTTTCAATCCGCAATGATGTCATCTTCAAGAAGGTCTTCAGCCAGAAGAAGATCATCC
>OMUX01000177.1 GCA_900314345.1 uncultured Erysipelotrichaceae bacterium
CTGTAATATTCACATTGAACTTTTGATATGTGGGATCATTTGCCAATGCGTTTCTTAGAGTAGGATCTTCCGGTCCTCCCAAGGCACAGACATCAAAGGAGAACGGTAAGAGACGCAGCTGCTTGTAAACTAACTGTGTAACAGTGTCATTGTACGGAAGAAACGGTCCTGCAACGACCAGACATCTGTTGTTATCCATGGTTTCAAGTATAATCCAAAGTCCGGACTCTGTCTTTCCTTCATAAAGCGAAACCGATATAATTGGCACTGTGAAAAAGGTCAATGCATTTCTGAACTGGCTTGGAAAACATGAGAAGGTAATCCTGCTGATCGCAGAAATCCTTACTTTTATCATGATCTTTGGTGATATAAACCGTACTGAATATCACGGAGATGATCTGGTTTATCAGTGCATCTATCCGACAAATGAAAGGGTGAATTCCTTTCATGATATCTATGTTTCCCAGTATACCCATTACTTCATATGGGGCGGCAGGACGGTTGTACACAGCATCCTGCAGCTGCTGTTATGGATTGACAAACCGTACAACAGCATGATTTGTGCATTTATCTATGTTCTGCTTGCTAGACTGATTGCCAAAGCACTGAATCAGGATCAGAAAGTCTGCCTGACAGATTATCTTCTGAGTGCCGGACTGCTGTATTACTGCAACCCGGTTTATGAAGAAACCGTCACATGGATGACCGGATTCGCAAACTACGCCATTGGTGCTTTCATTGTGTTGCTGTCCCTTTATCTGGACAGGAACATGGACAAGCATCCAAAAGCAGTCAATTTTCTGAATATTCCTTTGACATTCCTTGCCGGCTGGTGCAATGAGAATCTTGGGGCAGTGCTGGGACTTTATTATCTGATCCGCTGGATCAGATCATTCAGGAAAAAGAAGGAAAGAGCGTACAGTACAGTATTATTGCTGGCAGAAGGGGCAGGTTTTCTCTTCATGATCCTGGCACCGGGTAACTTTGCAAGAAGCACGGTGGCTTCTTCCGAACTGACACCGCTGACCTCTGTCCTGACCAGGATCTATAATATATGTCATTCCATCTTTCATATCAATTTCCAGGTATTCACGATTGCAACTGTTCTCCTTTACCTCAACAAGGATCAGGAAAGCAGAAAGGATCAAAAGATGTTTTACGGCATGGCTGTGCTGTCTGTTCTTGCCATGTTTGCAACACCCTATTATCCGGATCGTGCTGGGTTTGGCTCCATGGTTCTGCTCCTTGTCAGCATCATGAAGGGGGTCCATGGCAACAGACAGACTGACGATCTGGTTTTACTGATCGGTGTCATTCTTTTCGTTCGTTTCACGATGAATCTTCTGCCAAGCCTGATCCTGACAATCCTTGGCCTGCGATAATGCAGACTCTGCATTATAATAGGAAAGGTTTGTAATGAAAGGTTCCCTGTGAAGACACTGATTATTGTCCCTGCATACAACGAATCGGCGACTCTGCCCACATTGATTCCCAAAATCCAGGCATATGGCTGGGATACACTGGTGATCAATGACTGTTCGACAGACAATACTGAGGAGCTGTTGCTTAACATGGATACTGCACATCTGAATCTCGTTAACAATGTCGGCCTTGCCGGGGTGACGCAGATGGGTTTCATGTATGCGGCAGAGCATGGCTATGATGCGGCAATGGTTGTGGACGGGGATGGACAACATCCGCCGGTTTATATCAAATCACTGATCGACAAGATTGAAGAAGGATATGACTATGTGGTTGGTTCACGGTTTCTGACAGAAAAGAAACCGTTCACCATGCGGATGATCGGCTCACGGCTGCTGTGCAGCGCCATCTATCAGAAGACGCATGTCAGGGTAACGGATCCGACAAGCGGAATGCGTGCCATGGGACATGATCTTCTGGCGGAATTTGCAGAGAACATGAATTTCATTGCGGAACCGGATGCCCTGACTTATGTGATCAGGCACGGCTATCGCTTTACTGAAATACCTGTGCAGATGGAGGAAAGGAAAAGCGGAACGAGCTATTTCCATAATCCTCTGAAATCTGCGGGGTTCATGTTCCGTAATTTGATCAGTATTCTGTTTCTTCAGTGGTAAGGGGGATTATATATGGTATCGATGCCGATCGGCCTGCGTGTGGCATTGATTGCAGGCTCGCTGCTTGTATTGATTTATGTGACGGTTTCCTCCGTCAGATCAAAGATGAATGTACGCTATGCCATCATGTGGGTGACATGGTCTGCTGTGATTTTGATCATGGGCATCTGGCCAGAGCTTGCCCTGCATCTCGCAGAGACGATCGGTTTCCAGACAGTTTCAAACTTTGTCTTTGTCTTTACCATCGGAATGCTTTTCCTTTTTAACTACTATGCTTATCTTAAGATGAGCCGGCTGAACTCCGATGTCAGGAAACTGAACTATGAAGTAGCTGAACTGCGCAAGGAACTTCACGATCTGAAGGAAGGAAAGAAGGATGAACAGTAACATCACGCTTGTTGTCAGCAGCTGTGATAAATATGAGGATCTCTGGCATCCTTTCTTTCAGCTTCTCAAGAAGTACTGGGATCCTGACTTTCCGATCTTACTCATTACGGAGAGCAAGGATTTTGCATATCCTGGTCTGAATATTCAGACGTTGCACCTTTATAAGCCAGGGGAAAGACCTGAATGGTCAGAACTCCAGATGAAGAGTCTGGAACAGATTCATACAGATCTTGTTCTCTTCATGCTGGATGATTTCTTCATCAATGACTATGTCAACAAGGGCAGGATCCTTGAAACAGCACAATGGATGGAACAGGATCCTTCCATTGCATGCTTCTGCTTCGCACCGATCATGCACGGAAAGAATCTTCCCTGCGGATACCATGGTTTTGAACTGAGACCGCAGAAGGGCGAATACCGTCTGAATGCACAGACAGCTTTATGGAGGAGGGAAACATTGCTCCATGACATGCGTCCGCATGAAAATGCATGGGTCTTTGAGACCTTGGGCAGCATGCGCAGCTTCCGCTATAAGGATCAGAAGTTCTACGCTGCACTTCCGGACAACATCATTGTTCCTTATGACTTCCAGGACGGCGGTGCACTGAATCATGGAAAATGGAATCCTTCTGCTGTGGAACTCAATGAGAAGGAACAGCTTGGCATCGATATCAGTGCCAGAGGCATCAATACCGAAGAGCGCGGCTCCAGGGAGCGCAGGAAACAATATCTTTCAGACTGGAGCTGGAAGAGGGTAAGCAAAGCCATCGCTACCAGATGGAGATCCCTGAAATGGTAAGGAAGATGAAAATCCTGTTCATTACAACAGGCGCTTTTCCTGTGCCTGCGGTCAAAGGCGGCGCTGCAGAGGGACTGGTCGAGTTGATGCTGCAGGAGAATGAAGCCAGCCATCTGGCCGATTTCACAGTCATCAGCATTTATGATGCTGATGCAGTCCGGAAAAGCAAAGATTATCAACATACCAGATTCATCTTCATCAAAC
>OMUX01000186.1 GCA_900314345.1 uncultured Erysipelotrichaceae bacterium
CTGTGCGCATACACGTGGAAAGGCAGGGTCGCTTTCAAAGAAGCTGGCGTGATTATACAAACGTTCGATATAGGAGAGCAACGGTGAGATATCCGCACCCTTGTCCTTGAGGAACTTCTTGACGAAGGAAGAGATATCCGCACGGTCATTGATCATCTCATTGAGATCCATGTCGATCGGAATCACGCCGTTGATGATCTGTTCCTGTTTCAGGTTATGCCACATCTCATCCATGGGCTTGTAGTCGTGCTGTACAACCAGGGCAGCATTCAATGCACCGATGCTTGTACCGCACACCATGTTCCAGTCATCCTTGCCAAGTCTTCTCAGGGCATGCACAACGCCATTCTGATAGCTGCCGCGGGTTCCTCCCCCGGCCAGCACAAGTGCTTTCTTCATGGCATAGCCTCCTTCACTACCGTCAGTATGATACCATTGTTAACCGGTGTTTCTGCGATATAATGTTTCCGTTATCGGAGGAATCAAACGTTTTATGAAGCTGAATGCAGCAGTATTCTTCGGCGGAGAATCCGTCGAACATGAAGTATCCATCATTTCCGGCCATCAGGCCATCAATGCCCTGGATCCCGAGAAATATAATGTCATTCCCGTCTATGTTGCAAAGGACCGCAAGCTGTATGTCTCTGATCTTCTCAAGGACATGAAGAACTACAAGGACCTCAAGGGTCTTGTAAGCAAGTGCACACAGGTCATGCTGGCACCGGTGGGAAACAGTGTTGAGATCATCCCTGTGAAGTCTTCCTTGTTCGGAAAGAAGTCGCTTGGAACCATTGATGTGGCAATCCCCGTCATGCATGGCACAAACGGAGAAGACGGAACGATCCAGGGGTTCCTGGAGATGATGAAGGTTCCGTATGCAGGATGTGATCTCTATGGTGCAGCGGTAGGCCAGGACAAGGTCCTGCAGAAGAACATCCTCAATGACAACGGTCTTCCCATCACCAGCTGGTTCTATGTGTATGGGAATGAAATCGATGAGCATCAGGATGAAGTATTGAAGAAGGTACACAAGCTCATCTACCCGGTCATCCTGAAGCCGGCAAGAACAGGCTCTTCCGTAGGCATTGCCATTGCCCACAATGATGAGGAGTATCTGGAATGCTTCGAGGATGCAAGACAATACGATGAAAAGATCATCACGGAAAAGGTTGTCAAACCGATGCGTGAGATCAACTGTTCTGTCTTAGGCACACCGGAAGATGCACGGGCATCTGTGCTGGAAGAGGTCAACCATGGAAGAGACGATGAACTGCTCTCCTTCCAGGACAAGTACCAGGGAGGCTCCAAGGGCGCAAAGAGCGGTGCTTCTGCCAGCGGCAAGGATGCCGGCATGGCCAGTGCTGCAAGAATCGTACCGGCACCCCTTCCCGAAGAAATCACCAGGGAAATCCAGAAATATGCCGTGGAAACATTCAGAGTACTGGGATGCAGCGGTGTATGCCGTGTCGACTTCCTGATGGATGCTGAGACAAAGAAGGTCTATGTCAACGAGATCAATACCATCCCGGGATCCCTTGCCTACTACCTCTGGACAGAGGAAGGCGTCAGCTTCCCGCGGCTCATGGACAAGCTTGTTGAGATTGCCCTGGACCGTGAAAGGAAACGCTCACGCATGACCTTCAGCTATGATACAAACCTGCTCTCCACCTACTCTGAAGGCGGAGCCAAGGGTGCCAAAGGCGCCAAGCGCTGATTACAACAACGGGGATTCCGTGAATGGGATCCCCCGTTGTTTTTCATTGGTTTTAAGAAAAACCGTCAAGATGATATTGACGGTTTCCACTAAAACCACCAGTTTTATTTTGACGGTTTGTCAGGAAATAAGACCAAACACAAGAATGACAATGGTCAAGGCAGGGATGCCATAGGAATACCATAGCCTGATCCATGCGGGTGTCTTTGTGCCTTTACCATGGTTGGCTTCGGCAAGATACCTGTCAAAGCCCCAGCCTTTCTTACTTGTACAGAACAAGGTGAATACCAGGGAGCCGATCGGCAGCAGCAGGTTGGAAACAACAAAGTCCTCCAGATCCAGGATTCCCTTTCCGGCAATGGCAAAGTCAGCCCAGATGCTGTACCCGAACACACACGGAAGTGACAGGGCGAAGATCAGGATGCACCAGAACATGGAAGACTTCTTCCTGCTCCAGCCATAGTTGTCCATGCCGTTTGCAATGAGGTTTTCAAATACTGCAATGACCGTGGAGAAGCTGGCAAATGTCATGAACAGGAAGAACAGTGTTCCCCAGAGTCTTCCTGCCTGCATGTGCAGGAACACATTGGGCAGTGTGATGAAGATCAGTGCCGGTCCCTGGTTGACATCGATGTGGAATGAGGAACAAGCAGGGAAGATGATCAGTCCGGATACCAGTGCCACAAAGGTATCCAGGGCAATGATGAGCCTGCTTTCGCTTCGGAGTGTCTTTTCCTCGGACATATAGGAACCGAAGATCTCCATGGCACCGGTGCCAAGGGAAAGTGTGAAGAAAGACTGGTTCATGGCTGCCATGATCACCTTGCCGACACCTACATCCTGTGCCCTCTTCCAGTCCGGAAGCAGGTAGAACTTCAGGCCTTCCATGGAATCAGGAAGGGAAATGCTGTGTACAGCAAGTATCACAATCAGAATCAACAGTGCACTCATCATGTACTTGCTGACGGCTTCAACGCCCTTCTGAAGACCGAAGGAACAGATCAGGAAGCCCAGACCTACGGTAATGCCCATCCAGATGATCATCTGCGGCAAGTCAGAGATCAGACCGTTGAATGTACCTGCAACAGCCGCATCATCCATACCCGGTGTCATCTGACCGGTGAGGAACTTCCAGAAGTAGGCTGTCATCCATCCGCTGACAGAGGTGTAATACATCATGAGAATGACACAGCCTGCCATGCAGAACCAGCCATGCGCATGCCATTGTGTGCCTTCCGGCTCCAGTGCCCAGTAGGCATTCCTGGCAGACTGTCTGCCTGCCCTTCCCACAGCCAGTTCCATGGACATGACCGGAGCACCCAGCAGAATCAGGAACAGGAGATAGAACAACACAAACACGGCACCGCCGCTTTGTCCTGTGACATAAGGAAAGCGCCATACATTGCCGATGCCGATGGCACAGCCCGCTGATACCAGAATGAATCCCAGACGGGACTGGAAGTTTTCACGTTTCATACAACAGTTTCTTCTTTCACCCTGCCATTCTATCATGCATGGACAGAAAGGAATTGTCTGCTTTCAGGAGTGATCCATGCTACGATGACATGCAAGGAGGCATTCCATGGACCGTGTGCAGCGTTTTGAATCCCTGCGTTTCGGCATGTTCATTCACTTCGGCTTATATTCACAGGCATCGGAAGGAGAATGGGCATTCCATGAAAACACCAGGGTTCATGCAGAATATGAGAAACTGTTTCATTCCTTCAATCCGGTGAACCTGGACTTTGATTTCATTGTGAAGATGGCAAAGAATGCAGGTTGCCGCTATATCGTCCTGACCGCACGGCACCATGACGGCTTCTCCCTGTATGACACCAGAGGCCTGAATGACTACGATGTCATGCATACACCGTACGGAAAGGATATTGTAAAGGCGTTTGTGGCTGCCTGCAGGAAATACGATATCCTGCCCTTCTTCTACCACACCACCCTGGACTGGCAGAATCCGGACTTTCAGAATGACTTTCCCAGATACCAGCAGTATCTGCGCGACAGCGTGAAAATACTGTGCACAGAATATGGTGAGGTTGGAGGGTTCTGGTTTGACGGAAACTGGTCCGGGAATGACGTGGACTGGGAAGAGGATGCCCTGTATTCCATGATCCGCAGATACCAGCCGGATGCCATCATCACCAACAACAGCGGACTGGATGCACGCGGGGCAAGAGGAAACAAGTATCTTGATACCATGACGTTTGAGCAGGGACATCTGCAGGACGATGGCACAAGAGACAAAGGGAGACATCTTGCCCTGGAGACATGCCAGACCATGAACCACCACTGGGGTGCTTCACATCTGGATCTGGACTATCATCCCATGCGCTTCTTCATCGAAGAGCTCAATGAATGCCGCAGGAACAATGCAAACTATCTTCTGAACATCGAGCCGGAAGGAGACGGTTCCATTCCCCTCATGTGCCAGGCAGTCCTGCATGAACTCGGAACATGGATGAACATGTACAAGGAGACCTTCTATGAGGGAACCATCAGTTCCATCATCGGTGATTCAGATACGTATGTACTCGATGGCAATGGCTGCAGCGATATCTACTGCAGGCATGTAAAGCAGCTTGGTGTGGAACATGTCGTGGAAGAGGAAACATCAAAGGACAACCTGCATGTACTGAAGAATGTACCACACAAGGTAAAGAGAATCTTCTGGATCGATAACGATGAAGACCTTCCCTTCCATCAGGAAGGAACTACCGTATCCTTCCATGCACTGGGATTTCCTTATGGAAGGAATCTTGTTGTACGTGCCGCAAGGATGCTTTATGAAGAATAAATGAGCCTGTTCCATCAGGGGAGCTATTACTGAAAGTACAGTATTTTTCACTATTTCTTCACTATTTTTCACTATTGCAAAAGCGAAATAAAAGCATCACTATGCGGTTCTGTGATGCTTTCAGGGGTATTGTTATCACTTATTGAACAAAGGCGTTGAGAAGTATCTTTCCCCGGTATCCGGAAGGACTGTGACAACCGTCTTTCCCCTGCCGAGCTTTTCAGCAAGCTTCATTGCAGCA
>OMUX01000009.1 GCA_900314345.1 uncultured Erysipelotrichaceae bacterium
TATTTCAGGTATTTCAGCAGTCTGTGGCTAGAAAATCACACCGGGAATTCAAGATAACAGATTGTACGATTTCATGCATGATATACTGAGAAAGTACGCAGAGGAAAGGAAGACACTTCAATGAGCGAGAATAATACACAGGCAGAAGCACAGCAGCAGTCCATTACCCTCACACTTTCTCCAGAGGAGGAGAAAGCTGAGGAAAAGCCTGAAGTACAGGAAGAGGCAAAGCCTAAGACACTGGAAGAGATGTATGCGGATGCCAGGCTGAATGAGCAGGAGAAGAAGACCGTAGAGGAGTTCTCCAGGAAGATTGACATCAACAACACCAATACGGTTCTGGAATATGGCAGCGCAGCACAGAAGAAGGTATCCGACTTCTCTGACAATGCTCTGCAGAATGTCAGGACAAAGGATCTGGGTGAGATCGGCGATATGCTGACAAACCTGGTCGGCGAACTGAAGTCCTTTGATGCAAACGAAGAGGAGAAGAAGGGAATCTTCGGCTGGTTCAAGAAGCAGGGCGACAAGATCAGCGATTACAAGATCAAGTATGACAAGGCAGAAGCCAATGTCGATAAGATAGCAGATGCTCTGGAACAGCAGCAGATCACATTGATGAAGGATATCCAGCTGCTGGATCAGCTGTATGAGAAGAATGCAACAAACACGAAGGAACTTTCCATGTATATCATTGCCGGCAAGAAGAAGCTGGCTGAAGTACGTGCAAAGGACCTGCCGGAGCTGACAGAGAAAGCTAAGAAGAGCGGTCTGCCGGAAGATGCACAGGCTGCCAATGATCTGGCCAATGCATGCGATCGTTTCGAGAAGAAGCTCTATGATCTGGAGCTGACCCGTCAGGTATCCATTCAGATGGCACCGCAGATCAGACTGCTGCAGAACAACGACACGCTGATGACAGAGAAGATCCAGTCCACACTGGTCAATACAATTCCGCTGTGGAAGAACCAGATTGTCCTGGCCCTTGGCATCAACCATTCCAAGGAAGCTATGGAAGCACAGCGTGAGGTTACCAACATGACCAACGATCTGCTCAAGAAGAACGCTGAGACACTCCATCAGGCAACGGTTGAAACAGCCAAGGAGAGTGAGCGCGGCATTGTGGATCTGGAAACCCTCCAGCATACAAACCAGGAACTCATCAGCACACTGGATGAAGTGCTTGCCATCCAGAAGGACGGACATGCAAAGCGCATGGCTGCCGAGGGAGAGCTCTCCAAGATTGAAGCACAGCTCAATGCAAAGCTTCTGGAGATCAACCAGGTTACAGACGTTACAAAGCAGTGAAGATCATGAGGAAACTGTCCGCAAAGGTGGTTTCCTTTTTTGATGGGTGAAAGTTATACTGATTAAAAGATCAAAGGGGTAAATCATATGGCAGACAGACCACAGGGAAGAAAGCACGGACCGGCAGATTCATCAGGCGGTGTTCATAAAAGAGGTGAAGGTCTGCACACCGGAAAGGTTGGCAATGCGGACTATGGCGGAAGAGGCGGAAGAAATAACGGTCCTTCCAGAAGCAGCAGTTCCGATGATGCGGTGGATGACCTTCTGAAGGTGGCTGCGGCAGCGGGTGCCGTACATGCGGCAGGAAAGATGCTGAGCGGAAACCGCGGCGGCGGAAAAAGAAAGAAGGGCGGGTTCGGAAAGTTCCTGCTGATCATAATTGTTGTGCTTCTGGCACTGTTTTTCCTTGGTACCTGTGATACGGAGGATACCGGAGAATACAGCTATGAGGAAACACCTGCATCGGAAGTTACATACAGCAGCGGCAGCGGGCATTCCTGGAGCGCACCTGCAACCACATATGTCAACGCCAGCACGGCCAGTGTGAACAACAGTGTGTCTTCCGGTGCACGTGACAAGTACACGGTGCTGAAGGGAAACGGCGAAGATCAGGTCACAATGCTTGTATACATGTGCGGCACGGATCTGGAAAGCAAGTACGGCATGGCAACTTCCGATCTGACAGAAATGGCTTATGCACAGCATTCCGACAAGGTGAACATCGTTGTGGAAACCGGCGGCTGCAGGAAGTGGAAGAACAGCTCCATCTCCAGCAGGACGAACCAGCGCTGGCTGGTAACGGACAATGCGCTGCAGAGTCTGGATGACAATGTCGGCAGTGCACAGATGACGGATCCTGATACCCTGGAGGATTTCATTTCCTGGGGTGCGAAGGCATATCCTGCCAACAGATACATCCTTGTGCTCTGGGACCATGGCGGAGGCTCCCTGACAGGCTATGGCTATGATGAACTCTATCCCAACGGCTCCATGACTGTGGATGAGATTGCGTCTGCGGTGAAGAATTCCGGTGTGAAGTTTGATTTCATCGGCTTTGATGCATGCCTGATGGCAAATGCAGAAACCGCAGTAGCCATGGAGCCTTACGCAGACTATCTGATCGCAAGTGAAGAGACAGAACCAGGCACCGGCTGGTATTACACGGACTGGCTGACAACACTGGCTGAAAACAGCTCCACACCGACCGTGAATCTTGGCAAACAGATTGTGGATGGTTTCATCAATGCCAGTGCGGAAAACAGTTCCCGTGACAAGACAAGTCTTTCAGTTGTCGACCTTGCCGAGTTTGATGCCCTTGTTCCGGAAAAGCTGAGCGCCTTTGCAAAGCAGATCAGGAATGACATCGATTCCAATGAATACCAGAGTGTGGCAGATGCACGCTCCGTGACAAAGGAGTTTGCGGAAAGCAGCTATATTGATCAGATTGATCTTGTTCATTTCTGCAAGAACATGAACACCAGTGAAAGCAATGCACTGGCTGAGGCTGTACAGGAGTGTGTGAAGTACAACCGCTGCAACAACATGACCAATGCATACGGCCTGAGCATTTATTTCCCGTACAACAATACAAAGAGTGTTTCCACGGCACTTTCGGTTTATGACAACATCAATATGGACGGCAGCTATGCAGAAGCGATCAGGAGCTTTGCGACACTTGAGGCAAGCGGCCAGATTGTAACGAACAATTCTTCGGGATCCCTGTTCGACCTGCTCTCCGGTGGTTCCCAGTCTTCTCAGGAAGAGTATTCCTATGAACCGTCAGACCTTCTGAACCTGCTGCTCAGCAGCGGCAGCGGATATTATGACAACAGCGGCTACAGCGGTTCTTATGGATCACCGTCCTTGTTTGATCTTCTTGGCGGTGAATATACCGATGATGAAAGCATGGATGATTACTGCTCTTATTTCGGCAGGAATCATATCGCATCCAATAACCTGGTATTCAGTGAAAAGAGCGGCCGGAAGGTACTGCCATTAAGTGAAGCGGAATGGAAGCTTGTCCATGACATCGAGCTCAATGTATGGGCGGATGATGGCACAGGATATATTGATCTTGGCCTGGACAACATCTACAGCTTCAATGATGACGGCGATCTTGTGGCAGACTATGACCGTACATGGATTTCCATCAACCAGCATGTGGTGAGCTATTACTTCACGGCATATGAAGAGGATGAAAACGGAAACGGCATCTACAGCGGATTTGTTCCGGCCATGCTCAACGGGGAAAAGGTACGCATCCTGCTGCAGTTTGACATGGATGGAAACGGAACGGTGCTTGGTGTTCAGAAGGTTTATGATGACGGCACGGCACCGCGCGGGTATGAGGAAGTGAATGACGGTGATGTCATTGATTTCCTGTGCGATTACTATGACTATGACGGAAACTACCAGGATACCTACTATCTTGGCGATCCGCTGACTGTGGAGGGAGACCTGAGCGTCGGCACCTATCAGATTGATGAAGGAAGGCTGCTTTACGGCTATCGTCTGAGCAATATCTACAACGGCTATCAGTGGACGGATATGCTGGAAGGCTGAGACAATCTTCCATCTCGATGGTAGAATACCGTTGTCATGGCAGTTGATACACAGATTGAAAAGGAAATCAGGAAGAACACGCTGAACAAGGCTCAGCTTCTTTCCAGAATGAAGAATCCGATGGATCTGTTTGCCAAAGGGCATCCGGTCTATGGGATTCTTTTCGTGACTTCAGGTGAACTCCCTGAAGCATTCAGAAATGATGAAGATGCGGCAGTATGCATGAATCAGCAGGATGAAGAGCTTGCCGTCATGAAGCTGCTTGGCAGGAATGCTTCAAGGCAGTCTCTGGAGAATGCCAGACATGCATTCCTGGAAGCGGTGAAGCAATACCATGATCTGCAGGAACAGGCACGTCAGATCCAGAAGGAAATGAACCGTGCAAACTCTGCCTACAAGAGTGCCAAGGCACAGAATGAATGGCTGAACCGTGAGAACCAAAGCGGTACGGTAAGACAAGGCAGTCTGGAACAGCAGATGGATGAACTTGAAAAGGCGGTCAGCGAGAACCAGAAAAAGGCGGACAATGTCATGCGCCGTCTGGAGAAGCTTGCCCTTGAAATACCGAAGCAGAAGGACCTGTATCAGGAGAATGACGCAAAGGCAAAGGAAGCAGAGCAGGCAGCCAGAGAGAAACAAGGAGAGCTGAAGCTGTCAGACCGGATCTTCCATCCTGGACATGTGGATGAAATCCGCAGGGAGGCAGCGGCCTTGTTCGTACAGGCGGATAATCTGCATATCGAAGCTTCAAAAGCTGCTTCAAGACTCGGAGACCTCATGAATGAGGAGGCCGAGAAGAAACAGAAGAAGGCAAAGCTGAAAACAGAACTTGCACATCTGCAGAAGCAGCTTGATATTACAAAACAGACTTATGAAGAGCAGGTCAGCAGCCTGAAAGCCGGTACGGTGATGACGGAAGAACAGGATGAAAGGACAAAGTCCCTGGACAAGCGTATCAGGAAGCTTGAAAACAGCCTGAAGAAGACAAAGAATCAGACAAAGGAAGCAGAGAATGCATTGATCACTGAGGCAAAAGCTTATATCAATGCGTTTGCCTCTTCGGAAGACTTCCGCATGGTCCTTCTGGATCAGGATGATTCTGATTCCAGTGAACAGAAAAAACTGCTGGCAATATTGTTTGCTTCATCGGCAATGATTGTGACAGAGGGATCACGCGAGCATATCCGGCAGATGGATCTGCAGGCAGAAAAGGAAATCGATTTATGAAAACAGAGGCGGATTTCCGTCTCTGTTCGTTTCAGTGCTTACAGCATCTTCAGATACTGTGCCTGCTGGTCTTCAGGGACATGAAGCAGATTCATGGCCTGTTCAGCAGAATAGTTCAGACCGCTCATGATACTGCGGACGTTGGCAAGCAGATTCTGTGTCACGCCTTCTGTTCTTCCTTCAGCTCTTCCCTCAGCTCTTCCCTCAGCCTTTCCTTCAGCTTTTCCTTCAGCTCTTCCTTCGGCTCTTCCTTCAGCCTTTCCTTCGGCTTTCCACTGATCCTTCATCTTTTCACCGT
>OMUX01000034.1 GCA_900314345.1 uncultured Erysipelotrichaceae bacterium
TTCCTTCCTTGCCATAGGCAAGGGAAATGGCACAGACCGTGCGTTAGTGGCAGGTATGCTTGGCTTCCGGGTGGATGCTGAACGGATCCCCGAGGCCTTTGCCTATGCCGAGGAAGCAGGCATGAAGGTTGTCATGGGTGCCGTGGATCTTGGTCCGGATGCAAATCCAAACAGCGTAAGGTTAAGACTCACCGGCATCCATGGAAAGCAGCTTGAGATCATTGCCGCCTCCATCGGCGGGGGAAGGATCCAGGTGCAGTCCATCGATGGTTTAAGGTGTGTGTTCTCCGGCAGCCACCCGACCCTGATCGTACAGAATGACGATACGCCGGGTGAGATCGCCTATGTTGCGGATATCCTTTCCCTTTACCACATCAACATCGCCACCCTTCAGCTGGACAGAGACAGCAGAGGCGGCCATGGCATGACCGTGGTGGAAACAGACCAGGAGATTCCGCAGACGGCACTGGATACCCTGGCGGCACAGCGCGGCATCCTGAAGGTGACATACCTTCCCGGTGCCAAGGAGGATTAACCATGTATGGATCAATGCGTGATGCCCTGAAGGCATCAGAGGAAAAGAACATTCCCTTGTGGAAGGTGTTCCAGCTGGAAGACTGCCATGAGGAAGGCATGAGCGAGGATGTTTCCTTTGCCCATATGAAAAAGCTCATCAAAGCCATGCAGGAGACCGATCAGAACTATGATCCTGAACTGCACAGTGCAAGCGGTCTTGTGGGCGGAGAGGCAGCGCTTCTTAAGAAAAGAAAAGACAGCGGAGCCATGATCTGCGGGGATTTCATCGCCATGGTTATGGAAAAGGCACTCAAGACCGCGGCTGGCAATGCATGCATGAAGCGTATTGTGGCTGCCCCTACCGCAGGTTCCTGCGGTGTACTGCCGGCAGTGCTGTTAACATACCAGGAACAGTACAAGGCAGAAGATAATGCCCTGACACAGGCACTGTATGTGGCAGCCGGCATCGGCGGTGTCATTGCAAGACGTGCCAGTCTTTCCGGAGCAGCCGGCGGCTGTCAGGCGGAGATTGGTTCAGCAAGTGCCATGGCGGCAGGCACCCTGGTATATCTTCTTGGCGGAGACAATGAACAGATCTGCAATGCCTCTGCCCTTGCCCTCAAAGGACTCTTGGGTCTGGCCTGTGATCCGGTTGCAGGGTTAGTGGAAGTGCCGTGTGTCAAGCGGAATGTCATCGGTTCGGTGAATGCCGTCACCTCGGCAGAGATGGCCATGGCCGGGATTGCAAGCAGAATTCCTGTGGATCAGGTATTCGATGCCATGGGCAGCATCGGCCGTCATATGCCGGAAGAGATCCGTGAAACAGCCAAGGGCGGTCTTGCGGCATGTCCAGAGGCATTGAAGATCGCCGAGAAAATGAAGAAGCTGTAAGGCAAGTGAATGCCGGGACGTATCCCGGCATTTTCATTTGCGTCATGCTTTCCGTTCTGCGTGATGTTTCTTCTTGTCCTGGTACATCCATTCATCCAGACGTTTGAGGAAAGCATCCACATCCTCCTTCTGATCCCACAGGCCATAGCCGATGGAAACAGAAAGTTCAAAGGGAAGCCGGTGTGTGCTGTTGCATTCCTTCACTGCACGTCTGACTTTCTCACTGGCCTGTTCCATGGCTGTGATGTCATCCGCATCCACAAGAACGAAGAACTCGTCTCCGCCAAGCCTTGCAATCAGGAACTCACGGCCAAGGCTGTTGAGCATGGAGCACAGGGATACCAGTGCTTCATCCCCCATGGAGTGTCCATAGTCATCATTGATCTTCTTGAAGTAGTCAATGTCGATCATCATGCCGCCGAAGGACTGATGTGCATTCATCCTTGCCTGCATCTGTGCTGTCAGATACCTTCGGTTCCTTGCGCCGGTCAGGTAGTCTTCACTGCTGTCCTTGCTTTCCACCTTGATGTAGAGATGCAGGCAGGCAAGGGTTACTGCGGCATAGTCATAGGCAATGCCTGGATGAGTGATCTGCAGGATGCCGCCGCATACC
>OMUX01000133.1 GCA_900314345.1 uncultured Erysipelotrichaceae bacterium
CATACTTGCCGCTGACATGGAAAGTTGAAATAATATCCATAAGGAGCAGCGGAAAATCCGCTGAACAGGAGAACAGACATGAAATACAGATGCACAGTTTGCGGTTATGTTTACGATGAAGAAAAAGAAGGCGTGAAGTTCGCAGATCTGCCTGAAGACTGGGTCTGCCCGCTCTGCAAGCAGCCTAAGAGCAAGTTTGAGCCGGTAGAGGAGACAGAAGATCTCCAGTGGCCGAGTGAGCATGTTGTCGGTGTAGCAAGCAGCGTTCCGGAAGACATCAAGGAGTCCCTCCGCGCTGAGTTTGCAGGTGAGTGCTCTGAAGTAGGCATGTATCTGGCAATGTCCAGAGCAGCCTTCAGAGAGGGCTATCCGGAAGTCGGCATGTACTACCGTCAGGCAGCTTTTGAAGAAGCAGACCACGCTTCCAGATATGCTGAGATGCTCGGTGAGGTTGTATCCCCGTCCACAAAGGAGAACCTCAAGGCACGTGTCATGGCTGAAAATGGTGCTACAGCAGGCAAGACAGCACTTGCCAAGAAGTGCAAGGAGCTCAACCTGGATGCACTCCATGATTCCATCCACGAGATGGCAAGAGATGAAGCACGCCATGGCAAGGCATTCCTTGGCCTTCTGAACAGATACTTCAAGGACTAAGCATATCATTTCAATGAACTGCAGAATTTCACCTGCTCAGTGAAGTTCTGCAGTTTTCATATGCCTTTTCGTACATGAATGGTACAATTGCCCGGTAGAGTCTTTTTGAAAGGGGATACATTCAAAATGAAACGTTCCAGCGGCATTCTGCTTCCTGTCTTTTCCCTTGCCAGCCCGTACGGCATCGGATGTTTTTCGAAGGAAGCATATGAATTCATAGATTTCCTGAAAACAGCAGGCCAGTCTTACTGGCAGATCCTGCCGGTAGGACCGACAGGCTTCGGTGATTCACCGTATGCCTCTGTTTCCGCCTTTGCCGGAAACCCGTATTTCATTGACCCGGTACAGTTGAAGGAAGAAGGTCTTCTGGAAGACTGGGAGATGGACCAGAAGGACTGGGGCAGCGACCAGGAATCCGTGGACTACGGTGCTATGTACAATAACCGCTATATTCTTCTGAAGACTGCCTTTGACCGCTTTGTTTCAAACGGCATGCAGGAGAAGGAAGAATACAAGGCATTCCTCAAGGACAATGCGTCCTGGCTGGAAGACTATGCCCTGTACATGACAATCAAGAAGAAACATGACAACAAGTCCTGGCTGGACTGGGAACCGGAATACCGCGGCCGCAGTGCAAAGGCACTGACTTCCGTCAAGGAAGAACTCAAGGAACTTTATGACTTCGTCCTGTTCCAGCAGTATGAATTTGACAGGCAGTGGAAGAAGCTCCATGCCTATGCAAAGGAAAACGGCATCTCCATCATTGGTGATATTCCTTTCTATGTTTCCATGGATTCCTGTGATGCATGGGCATACCGCAATGCCTTCTGCTTTGACAAGAAGGGAAAGCCGTTATATGTGGCAGGCACCGCACCGGATGCCTTCAGTAAGGAGGGACAGCTCTGGGGCAATCCTGTCTATGACTGGAAACAGCTGAAGAAGGATCACTATGGCTGGTGGATTGACAGGATCAGGCATGACAGTGAGCTCTTTGACACGATCCGCATTGACCACTTCCATGGCTTTGCCGAGTACTATGCCATTCCCTATGGTGACAAGAACGGTCTCAATGGCAAAGAGGAAAAGGGACCGGGCATGGACTTCTTCCATGAACTGAAGAAGCAGCTGGGCGATGTATCCCTGATTGCCGAAGATCTTGGCAATGTCACGGAAGACAACAAGAAGCTTCTTGTTGATTCCGGTATTCCTGGCATGAAGATCCTGGAATATGCGTTCACTTCCTGG
This sequence comes from uncultured Erysipelotrichaceae bacterium, assembly GCA_900314345.1. Classification (GTDB taxonomy): domain Bacteria; phylum Bacillota_I; class Bacilli_A; order Erysipelotrichales; family Erysipelotrichaceae; genus Bulleidia. The sequence goes on from OMUX01000133.1 coordinate 1,900, forward strand.
GACAGCATCTATCTTCCCTACAAGTATGAAAAGAACTGTGTGGTATATACAGGCACCCATGACAACATGCCTGTCAGAGCATGGCTGGAGACCCTGAATGAAGGGGAGATCAACTATCTGAGACGCTATCTCAATTCCATGGACAGCGACTACGGAAGGCTGACCTGGGACCTGATCCGTGAAGCATACCGTTCCACGGCAGACCTCTGCATCATTCCTTTGA
>OMUX01000043.1 GCA_900314345.1 uncultured Erysipelotrichaceae bacterium
GCACTGGCAGAGAAGATGGCAAAGATGGAAGCTGGCAAGGAAAAGAAGAAGAAGTCCATCTGGGACAGACGTCTGGAAGACCTCGAGCTCCCTGGCTGGATGCAGATCTTCAACGACAACATGGTCTGCACCGGTATCATCATGCTGGTATTCTTCTCCATCATCCTGGTTGTTGTAGGCAAGCCTTACATTGTTGAACTCGGCCTGATGAAGGAAGCTGACAGTTTCTTCTTCTACATTCTCTCCACTGCTCTGTCATTCGCTGCCAACCTGGCAATCCTGCAGCTTGGTGTCAGAACAATGGTTGCTGAGCTGACTGTATCCTTCAAGGGTATTTCCGACAAGGTACTGCCGTCCTCCGTTCCTGGCGTTGACTGCGCAGTATGCTACTCCTTCGGTTCCCCGAACGCTGTTACCATCGGCTTCCTTGCAGGTTTCACAGGTGAACTGATCGCCATGCTCTGCCTGATTCTCTTCAAGAGTCCGACAATCGTCATCGCAGCATTCATCCCGATGTTCTTCGATAACGCTACCATTGCTGTCTTCTGCAACAACAGAGGCGGCACAAAGGCAGCTTTCCTCTTCCCGTTCATCTCCGGTCTGCTGCAGGTCTTCGGTTCTGCTCTGATCGCTACATGGACAGGCCTGGCTCAGTTCGGCGGATACCTCGGTATGTGGGACTGGGCAGTTGTATGGCCGGTATTCACAGTCGTCATGAAGTTCCTCGGCTGGATCGGTCTGGCTCTGGTCATCGTCTTCCTCGTTGCCATCCCGCAGCTGCAGTACAAGAAGGATCCTGAGCACTACTTCATGGTTGTTGAGGACTGGGATAAGTACAAGGAAGAAAAAGGTATCGTCATTGAGTATTAATGATAGAATCTGAATAGAAGATCAGGAGGAAAATTATCATGGCAGTAAGTGTAATCGTTTGTTGCGCAAATGGCTCCGGTACATCTCTGATGGCCGCAATGACACTCGAAAAGGCAGCGAAGGCTGAAGGCTGGAAGCTGACAAAGACACATCATTGCTCTCTTTCCGAAGGAAAGAATGCCGCTATGCAGTATGACATCGTCCTCTGCCCGCAGAACTTCACGAACATGTTCGCAGCAGCTGCAGCCAAGGGAACCACAGTCATCGGACTGCGCAACGTCATGTCCCAGAAGGAAATCACCGAAAAGATGAATGCCTGCGGACGTGATCTGAAGTAAGAAAAACAGAATCGAATCGAAAGGTCCACTGAACCGGATCCGTATTCCGTAGCAAAAGGAAACCTCTCTTGTCTGGTGGACTGTACCATCCTGTTACAAGGAGAGGTTTCTTTTCTCAGCAGAAAATGGAGATAGCAAGAAATGAACAATGAAGAACTGAAACAGCATGCCAGGAATATCCGCAGGAACATCATCAAGGAAGTATACAATGCCCAGTCCGGACATCCGGGCGGAAGCCTTGGTGCTGCAGATATCCTGACAGAGCTCTACTTTGAAGTCATGGATATCACACCGGAGAATGCCGGCACAAGAGACAGGGACAGATTCGTCCTTTCCAAGGGACATGTATCCCCGCTGCTGTATGCAGTATTGGCAGAGAAGGGCATCATTCCGGAAGAGGAGCTGATGACATTCCGCAAGCTTGACAGCAAGCTGCAGGGACATCCGAACATGAACTATGTCAAGGGTGTTGATATGTCCACAGGATCCCTGGGACAGGGACTGGCAGCCGCTGACGGCATGGCACTTGCCAATAAACTCGATGGCAATGATCACAGGATCTATGCCCTTGTGGGTGATGGTGAAAGTGAAGAAGGCGAGATCTGGGAAGCTGCCATGGCTGCCCATCACTACAAGAATGACAATCTGTGTGCAGTGATTGATGTCAACGGACTTCAGATTGACGGCAAGACAGACGATGTCATCGGACCGAACCCTCTGGGAGATAAGTTTGCGGCATTCGGCTGGCATGTGATTGAAGTGAACGGACATGACTTTGATGAACTGAGAGCTGCCTTCAAGGAGGCTAAGGAAACCAAAGGTGTACCGACAGCCATCATTGCCCATACAGTGAAGGGCAAGGGCGTATCCTTCATGGAGAACCAGGCCGGCTGGCATGGCAAGGCACCGAATGAAGAGCAGTACAAGCAGGCACTTGCAGAACTGGAGGCTGAATAATCATGGGCAAGGCAACAAGAGAAGCGTATGGAGAGGCTCTGGCAGAGCTGATCGTTGAGAATCCGAAGATCGTCGTGCTGGATGCAGACCTTGCAGGATCCACAAAGACAGGACTTGCCAAGAAGGCATGCCCGGAAAGATTCTTCGACATGGGTATCGCCGAAGCAGACATGATCGGCCATGCGGCAGGACTTGCAGCTTCGGGATATACAGCATTCGCAAGCTCCTTTGCAATGTTCGCAAGCGGACGTGCATGGGAACAGATCAGGAACTCCGTTGCATACCCGCACCTGAACGTGAAGGTATGTGCAACCCATGCAGGAATCAGTGTCGGTGAAGATGGTGTTTCCCATCAGGCCATTGAAGATATTGCACTGATGCGTGTGATTCCGGGCATGGAAGTCTATGTACCGTGTGATGCGGCAGAGACCAAGGCAGTGATCCGCTACGTAGCATCCACAAACAAGCCGGCATATGTCAGACTTGGAAGAAGCGGTGTCGAGGATGTGTACAGCGAAGACACGAAGTTTGACTTCTCCAAGGTCAGGGTTGTCAGAGAAGGTACAGACGCTGTTGTATTTGCGTGCGGCATGGAAGTACAGGCAGCTCTTGAAGCAGCGAAGAAGCTGGAAGCTGAAGGCGTAAGCCTGGAAGTCGTTGATGTATGTGCTATCAAGCCGGCAGATGAATCCGGTATTGTGGAGATCCTGAAGAAGTTCGACAAGGTATTCACAGCAGAAGAGCACAGTGTGATCGGCGGACTTGGCGGACTGATTGCGGAAGTATCCACAGCAAACGAACCGAAGAAGATCCACCGCATGGGCATCAAGGACAGATATGCAGAGTCTGGCGAGGCATCTGCACTGATGCACAAGTACGGTCTGGATGGTGAAGGACTGTACAAGGAAATCAAGGAAAATCTTTGATTGAGATTAAGCAGGAGGCTGCGTGCTTCTTGCTTTTCTTGCGCCTGTTGATTTATTTGACATAACGCAAAATATATTTTTCGTTATGTCAAATATGATATGATACAGACGAAGAGAATATGAAAGATCTATATACAGAAATCAAGGATTTCAGATATCTGAACTGGACGAGAATCCGGAGTTCTTCCGGTACTGCAGGTTCTTATCTGAAAGCATATGAAACAATCAACGGCAGAAAGATGTACTACAAGCTTTCTGCCTATGATTCCGTGAACGGCATTACCGGACATGAATGTGTGAATGAGCTGATTGTTTCGAGACTGCTGGATGTTCTTGGCATCGAACATCTTTCCTATCAGCTGATGCATGGCATTGTAAGAATTGACGGCAGGGATGATGAAACCTGGATCTGTGCTTCCTGGGATTATAAGCAGCCTGGTGAAAGCAAAATGGCACTGGATGATTTCTATGACCTGAATAAACAGGCAGGAGAAACGCCGATGGAATTCTGTGTGCGGATGGGCTGGCAGGATTATATCCAGGAGATGCTGGTGGTGGACTACCTGATTCTCAACAGAGACCGGCATGGCGCAAACATGGAAGTGCTGAGAGACAGGAAAGGAAATGTGCGTCTTGCACCATTGTTTGATCATGGTCTTTCTCTTCTGTATTCCTGCCATACGGAACGGGAAATCAAAGACTTTGATCTGATGGCAGATAAGCCTGTGCAGTGTTTTGTCGGTTCTCGCTCAGCAAAGGAAAACCTGAAGCTGATCACATCTCCTCCTGTGGTCCGTGTGCTGGAAGAAAGGGACAGGAGCTTAATCATGAACGGACTGGATGCGGTGATTCCAAAGACGCTTCAGGATGCCATGTGGAATATGATATGGGAAAGATGGTGTGTGTATGAGGACATGCGCGATCATTGATGAGTCATTGCCGGGAAAGCCTGTTCTCGGTTATCTGTTCTGCTATCAGAACGGACAGGGATTTTCCATTGAAATTTCAGAGAATATTCCAGAGGAACAGCTGCCGCTGTTCCTGGCGTCCTTTGTTCAGAAAGGCATGTATACCGTCGGCCTGGAGTGGAGCCTGCGCTGGGTCCAGGCCAGAATCGTACCGACGGACAGGCAGAACCTTGGCTCTGTTCTGAAAGACAATGGTCTGAAGGAATATAATGAATACAGGCTGCTGATGATTGCCCAGGGAAGGTGTGCACAGGATGACTGCTGTGTCATGCCGGTGGAACTGACAGATCTTCCATCATGGGTGTATGAAAGGCTTGCGAAAAGAGTGAAGCGAGCGGTATTGCTGCAGAATGACCGGCTGCTTGTTTCTTTTGAAGACAGCAGCGTCCGGCTGATTCCGGTCAGGAAAGTCATTGACGACAGCAGGCTGATCACTGATGAAGATATGCAGGTTCAGCCTGGCGGCTGCGGCATTGCGTTCTTCGGAAGCCAAAGTGCTGCATCGACAGAACTGCATGAAGAAGGTGAGCTGCTTTCCCTGAGAGATGAAGACCTTCTGAAACTCAGTGATCAGCTTCTTCTGGATACCAATGAAGTCTGCAGGCTGCTTGCCTGTTCCAGACAGCAGGTTGATTATCTCATCAGAACAGGCCGCCTGCATCCTCTGCGCAGCAGCGGACGCATGCGGTTGTTTGACAGAAGTGAAGTACAGCATCTCAGCTGGTGAAGAATAAATACAGACAGGAGGAAGTTATCATGAAAATCGGATTCATCGGTCTTGGCATCATGGGCAGGCCCATGGCCATCAATCTTGCAAAGGCAGGCTATGACCTGCTGGTCAGTGATCATCATGAAGAGCATATTGCGGCTGTGGAAGCTTTCGGGGGACATCGTGCGGATCCTGATGCTATTGCAAGGGAAGCGGATGTTCTCATGACGATGCTGCCGGATTCCCCGCAGGTCAAGGATGTCATGCTTGGAGACAACGGGCTTGCCGTGAAGATGCATGCAGGACAGGTTTACATTGACTGCTCCAGCATCTCTCCGCTTGCTTCAAAGGAAGTAGCGGAAGCACTTGCAGAGAAAGGTGTTGAAATGCTGGATGCACCGGTATCCGGAGGAGAACCCAAGGCAATCGACGGTACACTGGCCTTCATGGTCGGGGGAAAGAAGGAAGTCTTTGAGAAATACAAACCATTGTTTGATGTGATGGGAAGCTCTGCGGTCTGGTGCGGTGAAGTTGGTGCAGGAAATACCACAAAGCTTGCCAATCAGGTGATTGTTGCTGCGAACATTGCGGCGGTTGCGGAAGGCTTCACGCTGGCTAAGATGGCAGGTGTGAATCCGGAAACGGTATATCAGGCCATCCGCGGAGGACTTGCCGGTTCCACGGTCATGGATGCCAAGGGACCGATGATGTTATCCGGGAATCTGGATCCAGGGTTCCGGATTGATCTTCACATCAAGGATCTCAACAATGCACTGCAGACAGGACATGCAAAGGGTGCGCCGCTTCCCTTGACGGCACAGGTCATGGAAATGATGCAGTTCCTGCATGCCCATGGAGACGGCAGACTGGACCACAGTGCATTGTGCAGGTATTATGAACAGCTGACTGGCGTATCATTATCAGAAAAAGAAGGCAAATAATGATGGAATACAGAAGGTTCAAGGACAAGGTTGTCGCAAGGCTGGATCCGGGTGAGGAAGTACTGGATTCAATCAGGAAGATTGCCAGTGAGGAAGATATTCAGACCGGCATGATCAACGGCTTGGGCGCAACGATGGACTATGATGTCAGCGTCTATGATCTCAATGAGAAGAAGTACTACCCTGTGCATTGTGATGTACAGTCGGAAATCACTTCCCTGTTCGGAACAATTACAAGGAAAGACGGTGAGGTTTACCTGCATGTGCACATGCAGGCCATGGACAAAAACGGCAAGGCAATCGGCGGTCATCTTCTGAAGTGTGTCATCAATGCGACATGTGAGCTTGTCATTGATGTCATTGACGGAAGTGTCGGCAGGAAGGTTGATGAAGCAACCGGCCTGACGGTCATGGCATTCTGATTGCAATCTTCTGATAACTGCGTAAAATGGCATTGCTGTGAAGGAGGAAAGGCATGAGTCTGAATCAATATTCAAGAACAGCACTTGTGCTGGGACAGAATGCCATGGACCGGCTCAGGGCATCCAGGGTTGCTGTCTTCGGTGTCGGAGGTGTCGGCGGAAACGTTGTGGAAGCTCTGGCAAGAAGCGGCATCGGTACACTGGATCTGATTGATGATGACAGGATCTGCCTGACAAACATCAACCGCCAGATCATGGCCACAAGACAGACCGTAGGGCAGTACAAGGTGGATGCGGCAGAGCAGAGGATTCATGCAATTGATCCGTCCATTCAGGTGAATAAATATAAATGCTTCTACCTGCCGGATAAACGGAATGAATTTGATTTCACACAGTGGAACTATGTCGTTGACTGTGTGGATACGGTAACGGCAAAGCTGGATATCATCGAAGAAGCACAGCGGTGCAATGTGCCGGTGATTTCCTGCATGGGATGCGGCAACCGCATCGACCCTTCCAAGCTGCAGGTGACGGATCTCTACAGTACATACAATGATCCGCTTGCCAAGGTCATGCGCTATGAATGCAGAAGAAGAGGAATTAAGAAGCTCAAGGTTGTCTACAGCTGCGAGAAGCCGATGAAGCCTTTGAAGGATGAAAACAATTCCTGCATGTATCACTGCATCTGTCCGCCCGGAACAAAGCGGAAGTGCACGGAACGCAGGGATATCCCTGGATCTACAGCCTTTGTACCGCCGGCCGCGGGGATTCTTGCGGCTTCGGTGATCATGAAGGAACTGACAGAGTTTGATCCGGAACACAGGACGCCGGAGCGCAGCTGGATGGAGAATTACGCAATGGATCAGAACAAGAACGGCAGTGAGGCGGAACAGGCCTGAAGCCGTTCTTTTCAGAGGTGAAGCATGTTCTGGACATACTGGACAGAACTTCCGGATGGAAGCGGATATGAACAATTTTCAGGGCCTCATCTTCTGATGCTTGGCATCCTTCTTTTTCTGTATGTCCTGATCCTGAAACGGTATGAACAGCAGGATGAAGAGAAGAAAAACAGAATATTGTCTGTGACTTCCTGTGTGCCGCTTGTCATGGAATGCATACGGGATATCATGCTTGCATGCAATGGTGCATTTGCCCTGAAACAGCTGCCGTTTCATCTTTGCGGTCAGGCAATCCTTGTGGAATTCATGCATGGAAGGATGCAGGAAGGAAAGAAGAAGGATGTTCTTTCAGAACTGATCTTTGTCCTCTTCATGCCCGGAGCCATGGCAGCGCTGTTGTTTCCGGACTGGACGGTATATCCCTTGTGGAACTACTGGAGTCTGAACAGCTGCTTCACGCATTTCTTCCTGGTGCTGTATGCCCTGATGCTTTACAAGGATCAAAAAGTGCATGCTGACGTGAAGCATTCCTGGCATGCACTGGTGTATCTGTTATTGTCTGCGGCAGTCATTGCACCATTGAATGTGCTCTGGCATGCCAACTTCATGTTTCTCATGGAAGCCCCTGCACCATTGGATGTGATCCAGGCAAGGCACGGACAGATCGTTTATATCATTGTCCTTGCGCTGACTGGCTATGGCATGAGTCTTCTGGTGTATCTTGTGAACAGTCTGCTTCAGAAGAAGCACTGACGGTGCTTCTCTGCGGCAGAGAGAACATCATAATGTTCAATGATGTTGAGATCCAGACCTTCGACAATACTGAGCGCCTTGTTGAGGTACTGGTCTGTTAAGAAGAACTCCGGATCATGAATATCCATGCCGATGACTACCTTGTTGTGATTCTGTGCGAATACCTCAAAGAAAGCTCTGGTGGGGTAGGCATTGCGCCAGCCGTCCTCATATTCCTTATAGCCATAATCCTTGACACCGCTGCCGCAGTTGAGCTCGACGGGGATGTCATATTTCAGAGAGAGCTGTGAGATCAGCTGTGCAGCTTCCTTCACGGAATCATCAATCCTTGGATAACTCCACAGGCATACATCCGGATGGCAGATATATTCACAGAGGCTGTGTGCACATGCATAGTCGATCTGATCGACATACTGCAGAAGATGTTCACGGTCTGTGATGTCATAGGAACTGTATCCGTCCAGGGCCAGGTTATGCTGGCCAAGGATCAGGTAGTCCATTTCCTTCCGTGACTTCTTCAGTGGTTCCCATTCACTCTGATAACATTCCACCTCCATGCCCAGATGAATCTCGATCTT
>OMUX01000156.1 GCA_900314345.1 uncultured Erysipelotrichaceae bacterium
GTCTTCGGCGATGCCGGCAGCCTCTTCCCTGGTATTGGCAACGATCAGGCATATATAGGGCTGGACACGCGGCAGGATGCTCAGGATGACCTCACTGTAGCTATGGTGATAACAAGGAATCAGCACATGCTCAATCTGCGGGTTATAATCTGCTTCACTGCCGATGCGGATGGTCTTCGGGGAATGCATGTACTTCTTCAGGAACGGACGCAGCTGTTCAGGCATCGTGGCAGAGAACGCCAGCATCTGCAGGTCATCGCCCATCCTTCCGGCAAAGGCATCGATCTCATCCAGAAAGCCGTATTCCAGCGTCATGTCTGCTTCATCAATGACAAGCATCTTTGCCTTGTCAATGCGCAGGGCGCCTTCATTCAGGAACAGATCCTTGATTCTGCCCGGGGTTCCGACAACAATATGAGGCTGGGCAGCCTTGAGCTGGCGCAGGTCCTTTTCCCGGTCCTTGCCGCCGACATACAGACGCACACGCAGTCTTGTGTCTGCCTTGGCCATGAGCCTTGCCTTTTCATAGATCTGTGCGGCAAGCTCCCTGGTCGGTGCAGTGATGACAAACTGTGCCTCGTTGAGCGTCGGATCCACCATCTCCATGATGGGAATCAGGTAGGCATGCGTCTTGCCGGTTCCGGTCCTGGAAAGACCGATGACATCATGTCCTGCAAGTACTTCCGGAATCACCTGTTCCTGGATCGGCGTAGGCTTGGTAAAATGATTCAGACGGAGCAGTTCCTTCGTCTGTGATTTCAGATTCATTTCGTTGAAATTCTTCATAGGATTCACCTCACTGCATAAAAGCGTATCCATTATACAAAAAACCAGTGAAAAAGCTAACCGGAGGCAATATGGAAATCATCAGTGTGACACCAAGAGGCTACTGTCAGGGCGTTGTAAGGGCCATCCAGACAGCCAGGAAAACCGTGGAAGACAACCCGGGGGTGAAAGTAACGATGCTTGGCATGATCGTGCACAACCGTCATGTTGTGGAGGAATGCAGCAGGCTTGGCATCCAGTGTGTGGAAGACCCTGGGAAATCCAGGCTGGAGCTTCTCGATGATGTGGATTCCGGCATTGTCATCTTCACGGCTCATGGGGTCTCTGATGCTGTGCGGGAAAAAGCAAAAGAAAGAGGACTGCAGATCGTGGATGCGACCTGCCCGGATGTGGAGGCCACCCATGAGCTTGTAAAGAAGCATTGTGAACATGGGGATGTCCTGTACATCGGCAAGAAGAACCATCCGGAGGCCGAAGGTGTCCTTGGCTTAAGCCCCCGTGTGCATCTGATTTCCTGCAAGGAGGATATCGGACATCTTCCGAAGGATCTTTCCGATATTCTCATCACCAACCAGACTACCCTGTCCATGCTCGATGCCAGGGAGCTGATCCAGGCATGCCTGGACGCCTTTCCGGATGCCAAGGCAAGCCCGGAGATCTGCCATGCCACAACGATCCGCCAGGAAGCCGTGCAGAAGCTGAAAAATGTGGATGTGCTGATCGTTGTCGGAGATCCCCATTCCAACAACTCCAACCAGCTGAAACAGATCGGTCTTGCCTCGGGCATCAAGGATGCATACCTCATTGAGGACGCCGCACAGCTCAGAGAAGACATGATCAAAGGAAAAGACCGGGTGGCGGTCACTTCGGGAAGCTCCACGCCCACCGGTCTTACTAATCAGGTGATTTCCATTCTCAAGGAATACGCAGAAACAGGTGTATTCACTGTTCCTTCTGCTGTCTGAAGCGAAGGCTGTTCACTTCTGCTTCCGTCAATGCCCGGTACTGTCCGGGCTTCAGGGAAGGATCCAGCACCACATCCCCGAACTGTTCGCGCTTCAGGTAAGTGACCTTGTTATTGCATGCCTCAAACATGCGCTTGACCTCATGGTACTTGCCTTCATGAATCGTCAGCCTGCAGGAACTGGAACTGCAGGCTTTTACTTTGCCAGGCAGGAAGGCATCCCCTCCCTCTTCCACAATGCCTGCTTCAATCCTTTGGATCGTCTCTTCATTGAGTGGATCCCGCAGCTGAAGATAGTAGA
>OMUX01000388.1 GCA_900314345.1 uncultured Erysipelotrichaceae bacterium
CCACAGAATCTTGAGGTGAGCAGCGACCTCAAACTACTTTAAATCAGTGGTCAGTGAGGCTGGTCAGATGTGCATGTGCGCATGTGGCCAGCCTTTTCTGATACCCTGACTCAGAACTGGAGCTCCCTCGGGTCAAAGCGTTCCAGCATCGGGCTGTGCAATGGGTAAGGATATGAGATGTCAGAGAGGTATTGCCTGAACATCATGATTACTGCTTGATTCAGTACATCTATGACTTCATCGTCATACAGGTCCAGCTCATACAGATCATCACTGAAGTCAAGGTCCCAGCGTATGTTCTCGGGCAGAAGAAGCGGTAAAGCGATGTCTTCATCAGCACACAGGAGCCAGAGAATTTCGTGCTTCATGGCTGTTGTACGAAGGAGGAAGAATTCTCCCTGGCTGATGCCATCCATGGCTAATGAGAAGTGGACTGTAGTGCCCTGCAGGCAGATATCGGTGATGGTGAAGTCCTGCCAGTCGCTGCTGTCTTTGTCGTAATTCATGTTCAGTACGCTGATCTCGGTAGATGTGATCATTGATTTTCTCCTTCTTTCTGATGGCTTTCAAAATCATTATCGAGAGGATTCAGAGAGAACCTGGCATCTGCGTCCAGAACGTAGAGCACACGGTTCCTGAACCGGTCCCAGTTGGTATAGCCGTTGGCATTCTTCTTGATACACTTGATGATTGCATTTCTGTTCTCGATGATCGCATTGTTCATGCGGTTCCGCCTGACAGCCACATGGCCGTCTTCCTTGTCAATCTTGTAGGTCAGTCCGCAGATCTTGAATGAGTTGACGATTTCTGTCCTCCACTTGCCAAGTGTTGAGGCGAATGCCCTCATCTCCGGGATATCAGATGAACGGAGGCGGGCAATCAGTTCTTCCAGCGCATTCGCGGCGGTATCTGCGGTGTTTCCATCATAGAAATCAATAACACTGTTTCTCAGATTCCAGGCCTTCAGCAGTTCACTGCTGGTGCCCAGGAGTTCCTCTCTCAGGTCGTAGTAATTCATCTGACGCTGATAGTGGTAGTTGTAGCGCTTGGGTCCTTCCGGATCATAGAAGGTCTTATCATGATCTGCCTTCTTGTCCGGACGGTCGAAGAGAATCCAGGAGAACTTCTTGAGAATGTAGTAGGAATCACTGCCCTTGTCAGTTCCCTTCATGACGCGGATGCGGATCCTGTCCAGCTGGCGGTTCAGTTCCTGAGACATGTGGAAGTGGTCCACGATTCCAATACTGCTAGGGAAACAGTGCTTCATCGCTTCCCTGTAGCCGGTGAACATGTCAAAGCAGCACGCCTTGACCTTCTTCCGTTCCTCCAATGGAATCTTCATGAGATAACCGATCAGATAGTCTTTCCTTCTGGAGGGAAGAATGTCTACCGGCTTCTGTGTCTTGTAGTCCAGAAGGACACAGACATACTTACTTCCTTCCGAATGGAAGGCATACACTTCATCGAAGTTGAGAAACTCCGGCAGCGGCTTCCTTGAGATACTGACATGGGTGTCAAAGATGGAAGACACGGATGAGGGAGAGATGAAATACTTCCGGCCAACAGAGGAGAACGTCTCGTTATAATTCTTCAGAGCATTCAGGACATCAACGACCGTCTTGGAAGAGATCTTCTGTGCCTTGAAGACAAAGGGGTTCTTCTCATAGTAGGTTCTGCCGCAGAGCGGACAGACATAGCGCCTTGCATGATAGCGGATGATACACTTGCGGTAGTTCAGGACGCTGTGGGTGATCTCCTTGATCACATAGTTCTTGATCTTCGGATCGGTTGTTCCACACTCCGGGCAAGGCTCGTAATGGGGCACAAGGAAAATGTCGAGAACGGCAGTACCGTTCCTGTTTGAATAACTGACTTCGGCAACATCTTCCTTTTCCAGTCCGAACAGCTCCAGAATGGTGGCTTTACTGCTGTCAGACAATGTCATAAGGGACTTTACCCTCCTTCCACCTGTATTGTCTTTCAGGGTGGTGGAAGAGTCTTTTACATCTGTGTTGGCAGAGGGCAAAGCATATGTTTTTCTGCCACAAATCCTCAATAGACAAGCCAAAAATGTCTGAAATACCTTCACGTTTCATCCAGGAAGAAACCTTCAATCGGACATTTTCGACAATCTTCTCAGTAACACGCTTATGCATGGTGAAGACGTCATCAAGCTCCTCTTCATTACATTCCAGCAATCCAAGAAGATCAGGAAGAAAGAATGGTGATCTTCGGATCAGGTAGTG
>OMUX01000224.1 GCA_900314345.1 uncultured Erysipelotrichaceae bacterium
TGGAAGGTGTTGCAGCCGGCAGCGTCCAGGGATTCCAGAATGCCGGTGTCCAGATCCTCAATGGCAGTGATGTACATCTTGGAGATCATGCCGATGGAACAGATGGACTGGGTTACAACGCCGCAGAAGGCACCGGGGCCCGTGACCCTGATCCATACCAGTGCCCATACAAGGGAAGGAATGGTACGGATGAGAAGGATCAGTGCACGGAAGATGAAGGCAACCCACTTCGGCACGATATTGCTGGATGCCAGGAAGGAGACCGGAATTGCCAGGATGGCACCGAAGATCGTTCCAAGCACGGCAATGGCGATGGTCTGCAGGACAAGGTAGGGAACACCGTCAGCACCGAGGCTGAACAGAAGTGCCTTGTTGGGATGGGTGATGCCATGCAGGATGCCCTGGGCAACAACTGCACCCTGTGCACCGGCATTGCCTGCAGAGATGGAGCTGCTGCCCCAGATCATGAGGATTAAGAGAACGACGAAGATGGCAATGCGCTTGGGCAGGTTGTTAGGCTCTGCCAGTAACATTTCCTCAACGGTCGGTTTCTTGTTGATATCTGTCATGTTCATTGCCTCCCCTCAGGAAATCCTCTGACGGATGGAATCGTTGAGGATATCAATCAGCCAGACGACGATAAACAATGCCAGCAGCACCATGCCGAGATCGTTGTAAGCACGAAGTCCTGTACGCTCACGGATCAGAACGCCCAGGCCTCCGGCTCCGACATAGCCCAGAATGGAAGATGCACGGACATTGAGCTCGAAGCAGTACAGGCAGTCATCAATGTATGTCGGAAGGATCTGCGGCATGCATGCGGTCCAGAAGGCACGGAATGTGCTTGCACCGAAGGATACCATGGCTTCATACGGCTTCATGTCGATGGTTTCGATGGACTCATAGAGCATCTTGGCAACGATGCCGACGGTGAAGATGATGATTGCCAGGGTTCCGGCAAATGTACCAAGACCGTAGATCAGTGCCAGAACAGATGCATAGATCAGGGTTGGTACGGAACGCATGATGGACAGGAAGACACGGATGATGACAAGCGTCGGCTTGTTGGTGTTGATGTTGTTTGAAGCAAAGATGGCCAGCGGCAGACCAATGAGACAGCCGATGATCGTACCGACAATGGACATCTGGATCGTTTCAATCAGCGGTGTGACAACTTTCGGGAAGTAGGACCAGTTGGGCTGGAAGATCTTGCCCAGGATGACACCGAACTGATTGAAGCGGGATGTGATGACGGAGAAATCAAAGCCTGTGGCCTGTGCGGAAACATAGATGATCACGGCAAGGATGATCAGGATCAGAGGAGTTCTGCTCTTGGGGCGGTCCACACTGTGGCCGTTTTCCAGAACGATGTGCTCCGGCTTGAAGATCCTGTCAAACAGTGCCGGCTTCTTCACTGTTGTTTCGGACATGGCTTAAGCCTCTGCCTTCTGCGGGTCTGTGGACTTGGGAACCGGCTTGCCGTTGTATACGGCATCCAGGACATCCTGTGTGACGTTCTTTGCCGGACCGTCATAGACGATTTGTCCGGCGCGGACGCCGATGACTCTTGTGGCATACTTGAGAGCCAGGTCAACATGGTGGATGTTGAGCAGGATCGTCATGTTCATTTCCTTGTTGATGCGTGAGAAGTCGCTCATGACAACATCTGCCATGATCGGGTCAAGGGAAGCGACAGGCTCATCTGCCAGGATGATGGAAGGATTCTGAGCCAGGGTTCTTGCCAGGGCAACACGCTGCATCTGTCCGCCTGAGAGTTCATCGCAGCGATTGTATGCCTTGTCCAGGATGTTGACCTTGTCCAGTGCTTCCAGTGCCTTCATCTTCTGTTCTTTAGAGTAGATACCGAACAGTACCTTGTACCAGGGCATGTCCGGAACATTGGAAGACAGGACGTTGTTAATGACAGTTGCACGGCTGACCAGGTTGAAGGACTGGAAGATCATGCCGATGTGTCTGCGGAACTTCCGCAGATCCTTTCCCTTGAGGGTCATGACATCGGTGCCGTCGACAATCAGCTGTCCGTCGGTGATATCGATCATTCTGTTGATCGTGCGGATCAGCGTGGATTTGCCGGCACCGGAAAGCCCGATGATGGCAACGAATTCGCCCTGTTCAATCTGCAGGTTCACATGCTGAAGTCCCTTGGTTCCGTTGGGATAGGTCTTTGATACATCCTTGAATTCAATCACGATAATTTCCCCTTTTCATCATTCGTCACTATTCTATCAACAGCATCGGAAGGATTCCGCTGCTGTTGACAGAAAAAGAGCCGCAGTTTCCTGTCAGCTCTTAATCGTGCAAGAGTTACTCTCCTACAACCTTCAGTGCTTCACGGGCAACTTCGTAGTCAGCGTCAGTAGCCTTTGCGTAGCCGGTATGAGAGTAGATCGCGAAGATGTTTGCACCCTCATCTGTGCCGATGATGTTGATCAGGGAATCCTGCAGAGCAGCCTTGAAGTCATCATTATAGATATCCGGATTAGCCTTTGTGATTGCGACTGTATCGTTGTAGATCTTGTCTGTGACACCGATGACGTTCAGCTCATCCCAGATGGATCCGCCGTCAACACGGCCAAGACCCTGGTGGTTGCCTTCATCGACCTGATCTGTCGGAAGGTTCCATGCGCCGGCATAGTCGTTGCGTCCGTCAGCGTAGCAGACAATGATGTCAACGGATCCTGCAGCAGCCTGCTGGAATGCTGCAGCGTAGCTGTCGAGTGTTGTGACGTTAGCGAGATCTGTGATCTTCTTGCCGTCATAGTTCTTCATGAGCCAGAGTGTCGGATAGATATAGCCGGCAGAAGAAGAAACGTTCATGACTGCCCAGTTGGCATTGTTCAGATCATCCCATGTCAGAGCTTCACCGTTGTTGACCTTGGCAGCGAGCTGCTGGCCATACTCGGACGGTGTAGCGTAGATGAGTGCACGGTAGTATGTAACCTGCGGTCCGCTCTTCTGTGTAGCGTTAGCTTCGCCGTTCCAGTCAGCCGGATTCTCGGAATCGTTGGACAGACCTGCACGTGTAGCTGTCAGGATGACATCGCTCTCGTCGGAATACAGAGCATATGTTCCGCCCGGCAGCCATGCGACATCGACGGAACCTGCGGACAGAGCCTCGCCGGCTGCTTCGTAGGAATCGGAAACAGTGATGTCGACATTGCCGATGGTGTAGCCATGCTTTGCCATCTCATCGATAACCAGCGGTCCCAGATCCTTTGTGCCGGAGAGAATCTCACCCGGATCTCTTGACGGAACGAACTGGAAATGCAGCGTGTCGATGGTCTTGTTTCCCTCAGCTGCTGCAGATGTGCTTTCAGCTGCGGATGCGGATGCTGCGGCACTGGAACTTCCGCAGCCTGCCAGCATAGCAGCTGCCAGGATTGAAGCTGTAATCTTCTTGAAATTAATTTCTTTCCTCCATTTTTTTGATGCAGGGCAATTATAATGGCTCCATAAACCGGATACAACATGAAAAATGTTAAAATACCGTTAATTTACGGTGGCTGTAAACAATTGCTTAATTGATTTTACAAATATCCGCAGATAGATTTTACAAACGTTCAGAAAATGGCTCTGTGGTCACAAAAAAAGGACCATTGCTGGTCCTCTTGTATTGCTTACTTTCCGATGACTGTGACGGTCTGGTTTGCGTCTTCCTGCTGGATTTCCTTGACGGCGCTCTTCTCAACAGACTTCTGTGTATCAGCGCTTGCCGCATCATCGACACGGATGATCGTGGACTCTTCTTCCTTGATCATCTTCTGCTGTTCTGCAACAGCCTGTGCAGCCTGTGCTCTTTCTGCAGCTTCACTGATGGACTGGGAGATGCCGAGCTGATCCGGTGTGTAGTAGACCGCCGGAGCTTCGCCGCCCAGATAGATATATCCGATCAGTGTCTGTCCGGTACGGGAACCATAGGCAGGGCACCATCCTTCATTGTAGGTACCGCCCCAGTTTCCTTCCTTGATGTACACTGCCTGACCGTCTTCACTGACAGCTGTGACATAGCCGACGTGTCCGGACCATACGGCAATCGTGTTGGGTGCCGGGATGCCGGAAACAGTATATCCCATGGAAGCGGCATTGTATGCCCACTCCCCTGCATCACCCCAGCGGGGCAATGAGATGCCTGTGCTTTCATATACGAGCTGCCATGCGGACCATGTGCAGTTCTGCCATCCGCCGTAATACGGATTACCGCCTTCTGCGTTTACATCTGAATCGTAGCTTGTAGCGAAACTGATTGTCAGGAACAGGGCCATGAAGACAGCCGCTGCTTTGAGGAATACTTTTTTCATACAAGCACAATTCTAAAATATGGCATGTTGAAAATGCAACGAAAGATTTTTGCAGAAAACGGAATTCACAAAATTTTCAACTTAAGATTCACTGAAGATTTGCAAAGCGTTTACATACAATACCGCATGTTTATCGCATTATTTGACAGAATGCCATAAATGTAAAAATATTCACGAGAATGATGTGAAATTGTGTGATTTTCACAAATTTGAGCATTTCAGTGGTTTCAGCAGACGGTCTATTATAAATTTGCACTGGAGGTACATGCCATGAGATATGATATTGCGATTATCGGAACAGGTCCTGCGGGACTGGAGGCTGCTCTGACAGCGAAGATCCGCAACAAGAATATCCTTCTTTTGGGAAGTGCGAAATCTTCCACGAAGGTGGAGAAGGCACATGCAGTGAACAACTATCTGGGGCTGCCCGGAATTGCCGGAGCGGACATGCAGAAGAAGTTCCTGGAACATGTTTCTTCCCTTGGCATTGAAATCACAGACGATACAGTCTCTGCTGTCTATGCTATGGGTGATTACTTTGTCCTGCAGGGTGTCAGTGAAATGTATGAAGCATCCACGGTCATCCTGGCAACAGGTGTCGTGCTTGGAAAACCATACCCGGGGGAAGAGGAATACCTTGGCAAAGGGGTCAGCTACTGCGCTACCTGCGACGGTGCCTTTTATAAAGGAAAGAAGACTGTGGTCATCGGCGGCAGTGAGAAGCAGGAGGAGGAAGCGGACTTTCTGACGGAGTATGCTTCTGAGGTACTGTACTTCCCGCTGTACCAGGGTGAAGTACATGTCAATGACAAGGTTACTGTTGTGCATGAAAGACCTCTGGAGATCAAGGGTGAAGCGAAGGTTACAGGCCTTGTGACAGACAAGGGACTGCATGAAACAGACGGAGTGTTCATCCTCAGGGATGCTGTGGCACCAGGACAGCTGGTACCGGGCATTGAAACAGACGGTCCGCATGTGAAGGTGAACCTTGACATGAGCACAAGTATTCCCGGCATGTATGCGGCAGGTGATATTGCCGGTCTTCCGTATCAGTACATCAAGTCAGCAGGCCAGGGTAATGTTGCGGCATTGTCGGCAGTGAGCTATCTTGCCGGAATGGAGAAGAAATGATGGACAGCAAGGAAAAAAGAGAGCTGGAGGACATTGTAGAAAAGGCTTCGGAAAAAGGCGCGAAGAATGCAGGGTGGAAATCATCCATCATCACCATTGTGCTGATTGCCGTGATTCTTTGCCTCGGGGCTTATAAACTGGATGTCTTCAAGGACAGGGACACCGGTGTGGAACAGGTGGAAGGTCATGATGTGACTCTTGATAACAACGGTATCTTCGGTTTCAAGGCGGTGGACTTCCAGGATGCTGTGCTTGGAAAGTCGCAGCAGGAGACAAAGCTCATTGTGGAGGAACAGGAAGCCTCTGTTCCGGCAACCATCACCAATACGGGATTCCTGAATCTCAACATCACGACAAAGACACAGAATGTGACGATCTACGGTACCGGTGAATATACCATCGATCTTTCGAAGATCACGGCAGATGATGTGACCTTGAATGAGGATACCTATACTGTGACGATTGCGGTTCCCTATCCGGAACTCAACAATGTCATCTTCAACAGTGACAAGACTGTGATCGGCGATACGGAACGGGGATGGCTTGCCTTCGGGGATATCAAGATGACTGCGGAGGAAACACAGCAGTTTGAGCTGGAGGCACAGCAGAAGCTGACGGATGCTCTGTCTGAACAGGCCTGCTATGATGAGGCAGTGCGCTTTGCGAAGCTGTCTGCCTATGAAGTGTATCAGCCTGTGATCTCTGCGGTATCACCTGCCTACAAGGTGACCATCACTGTCAAGGCTGCATAAGCAGAAAAAAGGAACTGAAGCTTTCAGTCCGTGAGGATCTCATGGATATAAGCCTGCAGTTCCTTTTCTGTTTCATAGCTCTGGATATGGAACCAGGGATCGCCGGTGATCATGGCTGAGAGTTCACATTCCCTGTGGCGGTAGAAGACATACACCGTCTTTTCATATTTCTCGGCATAGGCCAGTTCATAGCCAACGCCAAGGCTTGGGTGTGTGCATTCGGCAATCACCACATCACAGCTTCTTAACCACGCCGTATCCTGCTCATAGATTGCCGCATCCTTGTTTCTGCCTTGTTCCAGCAAAGAACGCTTCAGATCGCCGACCTGTTCAGTCAGCACGGTATCTGTTTCATTGATGAAATCAATGGTTCTCTTGTAAAGCTCCGCGTCATCTCTTCCGCCCCGGATACTGCCGGCAAAGTATACTTTCTTCTTCATGTTCTTTTCCTTTATTCATAACGGCTGACGTAGAAATACTGGACCATGAGGTTCGAAGCATCTGCGTCATGCATTTCCTCAGGCACCTGAAGATTGAAGTTCAGATCAGCGTAATGATCCTCATTGTTATATCCGCCGGCGCCCTCATATGTCAGGTAAGCTCCGCCGTCTCTGGAGATAATGGATTCAAAGCGGATGCTGATGTTTTCACGCAGATCCACCCTGCCTGCTTCGATGTATTCCTTGCTGAAGTCTTCAATGGAGATGTTCTCCAGGGTAGTGGATTCTTTCCGTTCGGTGGAACCGGTGAAGGATATGGACTCAGCCGTATAGCTTCCGTACACATCCAGGAAATCCTGCCAGTTGCTGCCGATGATGATGTGCTGGGAAACGACATAGCCATGGGCATCATCATTCCAGGCACTGACACTTTGATATTCCGTGTTGCGCCGGGATGGATCCGTGATGATATTGCCTTCAAGATCAGAGATGATGAACATCTCTTCCGGCAAGGCTTTTCCGTCTTCTTCCACGTGTACCACAGGTTCATCACTATCAATGAAGGGATCGCCTTCTATTACGTTCCTGCCGATGGCATGGAATCCGCACAAGGCACTGACAACACCAAGGATTGCAATGATTCCGTGGAAGGTCTTCCTGTTCTTCTTTGACTGTTCCTGCTGGATTGTTTCTGCTTCCTGACGCTGTTTTGCAAGGTATTTCCTTCTGGCGGAGTTCCTGCTGGGATTTTCCTCCATGGTTTCAAGATCGATGTAAACCTTGTTTTCTTCTTCCTGTGTCTGTACGGCCATGTCTTAATTATAGCTTGAGAATGGCATTTTCACTGTTAAGCTGTTATAAGATAGTTCGTGAAAAAGGAAATGACGATATGGATCTGGAAGAGAAGGCTCTGGAAAGCACACGCATCTATGACGGTGCGATCCTGAATGTGAGAAAGGATATTGCATTACTGCCGGACGGAAGAACGGCCCCAAGGGAAGTCGTGGAACATCCGGGCGGCGTCGGCATTGCCCTGGAGGATGAAGAAGGAAAGTTCTTCATGGTCACACAATGGCGCTATGGACAGCGTAAAGTCATGACGGAGTTTCCTGCCGGCAAGAAGGAAAAGGGTGAAGAACCGCTTGTGACCGCAAAGCGGGAGATCATTGAAGAAACCGGATATGAAGGTCTGGACTTCGTGCATCTTGGAAAGCTTGTGCCTACCCCTGCCTATGATGAGGAAGTCATTGACCTTTACTATGCAAGGAAGGGAAGGAAGCTTGGTCAGCACCTCGATGATGATGAGTATCTGAATGTGACAAGGATGTCATTGAATGAGATCATAGACGGCATCATGAACGGAACGATTGATGATGCAAAGACCGTGGCCATGGCGTTTATGATCAGGGAATACAAGGAGAGAACCAATGAAGAACATTGAGATTGAAGACATTGCGGAATACCGGATTCCGCAGAAGCTGCTGTATTCACCGGACGGAAAGGTTCTGGTGTTTGAACTGGAGAGCTCTGACAAGGAAAAGAATGAATATCACACGGATCTCTGGATGTACCGGAACAATCAGCTTTCACAGCTGACCGCCACACTGGATGCACATCTTCTGTGTTTCATGGATAACAGCCATGTTCTTTTCTTAAGGAAAAAGAAGGATCAGAAGCAGGGAATAAGCAGTCTGTTCTGCATTGATATCAACGGCGGGGAAGCATTGTCTGTCATGGATGTTCCGTTTGTCATGAACGGCATGAAAAAGGTCCGTGATGATGTATATGCCTGCCCTGGCACGATTGATGTCAATGAACCGGATCTGTACTGCAGGGATGACAAGACAAGGGAAGAATACTTCAAGGTACAGAAGGACAATGAAGACTACCAGGTCATGGATGAGGTTCCCTTCTGGTTCAATGGTCTGCACTATATCAACAAGACCCGTACTGCATTGTTCCTTCTGCATCTGAAGGAGAAGAAGGTACAGCGGGTGACTTCACCGGAATTTGATCTCAATACCCTGGAAGTACACGATGGAAAGGTATACTTCACTGGCACTGCATGGAAGAATACAAAGCCGCAGACAGACCAGATGTATGTGTGTGATGCGGAAGGGAAGATCAAGGTGCTGTACGGCCAGGATGATTATTCCATCACGAAGATCTTCTTCCTGAAGAAACAGATGTATGTTCTGGCCACGGACATGAAGGAGTACGGCTGTAATGAAACAGCGGCCTTCCATGCATGCATGGATGGGAAGCTGGTGTTCCTGAAGAAGCCGGAAGTTTCCTTATACAACTCTGTCATCGGTGATACGCTGGATCTCTCTTCTGCAGGCATTGTGGTGAATGATCTTTACATGACACTGGCAACCGTGGATGACCATACGGAGCTGTTTTCCTTTGATGGTAAGCTGAACCATGAAGTTCTGTGGAAGAAACAGGGCAGTATCGGCGGCTTTGCCTTCGGGGAAAAGCTGGCATTGATTTACCAGGACTGGAGACAGCCTGCAGAAGTATATGTGTGTGATACAGACGGTTCTCATCCGAAGAGGATCACACATTTCAATGATGAGGCTGTCAGGGACTGCTATGTGGCAAAGCCTCTGAAGATCAGCTATGCAAGTGCAGGGGAACGGCTTCATGGATGGGTATTGCTGCCGAAGGACTTTGATGAAACAAAGAAGTATCCGGCTGTGCTGGATGTCCATGGCGGACCAAGAGCTGTCTATGGGGAGACATTCTTCCATGAGATGCAGGTCTGGGCGTCAAAGGGATTCTTTGTCTTCTTCACCAATATCAGAGGATCGGATGGAAGAGGGGATGCCTTCGCGGATATCCGGGATCAGTATGGATATGTGGATTACCAGAACCTGATGGATTTCACAGATGCGGTACTGAAGAAGTATCCGCAGATTGATGAAACAAAGGTGTGTGAAACCGGCGGCAGCTATGGCGGCTTCATGACCAACTGGATCATCACGCATACAGACCGGTTCTGCTGTGCCGCAAGCCAGCGCTCCATCTCCAACTGGATCTCCTTCAGTCTGATCTCTGACATCGGTCCGGTGTTCGGACCGGATCAGTGCGGTGCATCTTCACCGTTTGATACGGAGAAGCTCTGGGAACATTCTCCTTTGAAGTATGTGCAGAATGCAAAGACACCGACATTGTTCATTCACAGTGAACAGGATCATCGCTGTCCTCTGGAACAAGGCATCCAGATGATGCAGGCACTGAATGTACAGGGTGTGGAAACCCGCATGTGCATGTTCAAGGGTGAAAACCATGAGTTAAGCAGAAGCGGAAAGCCCCTGCACCGCATCAGAAGACTGAATGAAATCACACAGTGGTTTGAGAAACATACGAGGTAAATGAATATGGAAAAGATTGCAAGCTTCACCATCAATCACCTGGTGCTGGAACCAGGCATCTATGTATCAAGAAAGGACAAAGTAAAGGATGCTGTCCTGACTACATTTGACCTGAGACTCACCGCACCGAACAGAGAGCCGGTCATGAATACGGCAGAAGTACACACCATCGAGCATCTCGGTGCGACATTCCTGCGCAATGATCCTGAATGGAAGGATCAGGTTGTCTACTTCGGACCCATGGGATGCCGTACCGGCTTCTACATGATCCTTGGAGAGGATCTTGAATCAAAGGATGTTATGGATCTTGTGACAAGGATGTTTGAGTTCATCCGTGACTATGATGGAGAGATCCCCGGGGCAAAGGCAGCGGAATGCGGAAATTATCTGGATCAGAATCTGCCTGCCGCAAAGTACTGGGCAAAGCGGTATCTTGAAAAGACACTGTATGTCATTGATGAAAAACATCTGAACTATCCGGAGGCATAAAGATGAAGATCGGTATTATCGGCGCCATGGAAGTGGAAGTGAAAACACTGATTGAAGCCATGGAGGAAACATCCGTCAGGACCATTGCCCGCATGGAGTTCCATGAGGGAACACTGTATGGCAAGGAAGCAGTCATTGTCAGAAGCGGCATTGCCAAGGTGAATGCGGCAGTATGCACGCAGATCCTGTGTGATCAATATCATGTCACCCACATCATCAACACGGGCGTGGCAGGTTCATTGAACAATGATATCAACATCGGGGATATTGTTGTTTCAAAGGACTGCAGATATCACGATGTGGATGTTGAGGTCTTCGGCTACCAGCATGGCGAAGTCCCTCAGATGGGCATCGTCAGCTTCCCGGCAGATGAAACAATGATTGAGCAGGCAGTCACTGCTGTGCATGAAGCAGCACCGGATGTA
The DNA here is from genome assembly GCA_900314345.1 of uncultured Erysipelotrichaceae bacterium. Lineage (GTDB taxonomy): Bacteria > Bacillota_I > Bacilli_A > Erysipelotrichales > Erysipelotrichaceae > Bulleidia. The sequence continues at coordinate 10,934 of OMUX01000224.1, forward strand.
CGTGCCTTTGTCGGAACGGTTGTTTCGGGAGACCAGTTCATAAGAGAACATGCAGTCAAGGAAAGAATCAAGGAACAGGTCGGCGGCGACTGCTGTGAGATGGAAGGCACTGCCATTGCCCAGACGGCATGGCTCAACCATATCCCGTTTGTCGTGATCCGTGCCATCTCTGACAAGGCGGATGAACAGACAACCGTCAGCTATGATGAATTTGAGGCACTGGCAGCGGTTCACTGTGCGAAGATCGTGAAGCACATGATCGAGACAATTGCCTGATCCGGTCTGTTCTGCAGTATACTGAAAACAGGAAATGAAGGTGGGCATATGGATGAACAGACAATCGCATTGATCATCGTAGGTTGTATCATAGCCTTCATCGTGATCGGCTTCATTCTCTTCTTTGTCATCAGTCAGTGTGTGGATGAAGCAGTCAGGACAGAAGAGGACGAGAAGACAAACTGAGAAGACATGCATCACACGGTGCATGTTTTTTCATGGTTGGACAAGCCATGTACTCTGTCATATACTTGAGCACGGTGTCTTTCGCACACCCGTCAGTAGCGGCTACCTGACGTTAAACGAAAATAAGGAGTGATTTTTTAAATGAATCTGAAACACTTTACGAGAATTGCCATGACGGCAGCGATCTATACTGCCGTGTCCTTTGTGCCGGGACTCAATACCCTGGCCTTCGGACCGATCCAGGTCAGGATCGCAGAAGCACTGACCATCCTGCCCATCATCTATGATGATGCGGTATGGGGTGTGACACTTGGCTGTCTGATTACAAACATGCTGGGTGTGGCCACAGGACTGACAGGTCCCATTGACATCTTCGTGGGAACCCTGGCAACATTGCTTGCGGCATTGTGCACAAGGAAGCTGAAGGATAAAACGGTGAAGGGGGTTCCGGTATGGTCCATCCTGATGCCGGTGATCTTCAATTTCTTCTTTGTGGGAACAGAGCTTGCATGGATGCTGAACAGGGATCAGATGTTCACCATGATGTGGATCTACGGGGCTGAGGTTGCCGTCGGTGAAGCAATCGCTGTGGTACTCGGCTATTTCCTGACAAAGGCACTGGCAAAAACAAATATATTTGAACAGCAGTAATGCTGCAGAGAGGTATGCAATGAAGAAACACAGGAAATCCAACGGCAGGGGAATCATCGTGATTCTTGTTCTGCTGGTGGCGCTGGTTGCGGGTCTTTCCTTCACCGCATGGCGCAAGCATGTCCGTGAAGAAGAGGAGGCCGCAAGACTTGCGGCAGCCACTCCGACACCGACGGCTGTTCCGACACCAACACCCACGCCTACTGTGGATCCTTCCTTGTTCACGGATCCGGATTCCCTTCTGCTTCTTGCAAACAAGAAGCACAAGCTTCCGGAAGGCTATGCACCGGATGATCTTGTGACGCCGGACATCATCATCACCAATGCCGAGGCAACGATGCGCAGGGAAGCTGCGGAAGCCTTGAATCAGATGGTGAAGGCGGCGGAGGAAGACGGTGTGACACTTGAGATTTCCTCTGCATACCGTTCGGAAGAATACCAGGCAAACCTGTATAACTACTATGTCAGCCAGTATGGTGTGGAAGTATCGGATACCATGAGTTCAAGACCGGGGTATTCCGATCATCAGACCGGACTGGCAGCCGACTTCGTTGAAGGAGACGGCTCGATGGACGGCATCAACTTCGAGGAAGCATTTGAAGACACGGATTCGGGGAAGTGGCTGGCCGCACACGCCCATGAATATGGCTTCATCATGCGCTATCCCAAGGGAAAGGATGCCATCACCGGATATACCTATGAACCCTGGCATTTCCGCTATGTCGGAAAGGACTGGGCAGGAAAGATCTACGCTGTATCACCCAACGAAAGCTTTGAAGAATACTTCGGTGTGGAAGGCGGAGACTACGCAGACTGAGAGAGGCTGAAAGGCTTCTCTTTTCGTATACAAAAAATCCTTCCGGAATGACCGGAAGGGAAGTGAAGATCAATGGTTTGCTCTGTAGTCGTCGATGATCTTTCTGACTTTGGCGGCATTCTCAGCGATCTCATCGCTGCTGCCCTTGGTAAGAAGACCGCCCATGCCCATGAAATCAACACCGTTGTCAAGCCACTCAGTGATGTTGTCCAGGGTGATTCCGCCGCTTGCCATGATCGGCATGAACGGAGTCGGTGTCTTGAAGATCTTGACGAGCTTCGGACCGTAGAAGTTGGAAATCGGGAAGGCCTTGATGAAGGCAGCGCCCCATGTCAGACCATTGATGGCTTCTGTAACGGTGGTGCAGCCGGGTCCGTAAGGAATCTGGTAGCGATTGCACATCCTTGCGGCTTCTTCATCACCATTGCAGGAGATGATGAACTCAGCACCGCAGAGAATTGCATATCTTGCAGTTTCTGAATCCAGTACTGTGCCGGCACCGACGATGATCTTGTCACCGTACTTTTCCTTGACTGCCTTGATGCACTCGCCTGCATCATTATTGGTGAAGCTGATCTCCATGCAGGGAACACCGCCCTTGACAAGACCGTCAGCGATCTCCAGGGTGCGCTCTACGTCAGCGCGGACAACTGCGAAGGCGCAGATGTCATACATTCTTTTTGTCGTATTTGCTTTCTTCAGAATCTCACTCATTTCCGGATTCTCCTTCTTTCAAGCTTATGATAGCTGTGCCGCTGAGGGGATTTCCATGAGCGTTCAGTTCAATTATTGTCATCCGCCAGGACAGGTTCTGGACTCTTGCAGGGAAGCAGGATACACTCTGCCGTGAAGAGATTACCGCAGTTGTTCTGAAGCACTGACATCATTCACTTTGTTCTGCTGCTTTTTCATCCAGAGAAACAGAGGATCGTGCTTTATGCATTCTCAAGAATGCTATAATTCAGCCATATGGCAGGAAAATTCATTACATTTGAAGGACCGGACGGAAGCGGAAAGACAACGGTTTCCACAGCGGTCTGCAGGAAACTGGCTGAGGCAGGCTATGCCGTTTCCTATACAAGAGAGCCTGGAGGAAGCAGGATTGCGGAAGAGATCCGGAACGTGATCCTGGATCCGGAGAACACGGAAGAAGATCCGAGGACGGAAGCTTTGCTGTATGCGGCAAGCCGCCGCCAGCACCTTGTTGAGGTTGTTCTTCCTTTATTAAAGAAGGGTGTCAATGTCATCTCTGATCGTTTCATTGATTCTTCATTGGCTTACCAGGGATTCGGCAGGCATATCGGGATGGAGGAAGTCTGGAATATCAACCAGTTTGCCATTGAAGGCCATATGCCTGACAGGACGATCTTCCTGAACATTCCGGCGGAACTCGGGCTGGAGCGGATCAATGCAAACCGTAGTTCCCTGGACAGACTGGATCAGGAAGCTCTGAGCTTCCATGAAGATGTGTACAACGGCTATCAGAAGGTCATTGAGACATACAGAGACCGCATGATCATCATCGATGCCTCAAGGGATGTGGACCTTGTCATTGAAGATGCATACAACGCTGTAAAGGGAATCATTGATGGCTGAAAAGCTGACAAAGAAGGACAAGGACCTGCTCAAGGAGAATGAGGCACAGCTTCAGAATGAGCAGGAGCAGAGAGAACAGAGAATACGGAACCGGGCATTGTTGAAGGAGTGTGAGCCGGCTGCCTTTCAGATGCTCGATAAGGCAGTGAAGGAAAACACCCTGAGCCATGCCATCCTGTTCAGCGGCCCGAAGGGATCCCTGAAGAAGGAGATGGCAGTGCTGCTGGCACAGACGCTTCTGTGCGGGTGTGAAACAGGACTGATTGAAGAAGAGAATGCCGATGAAATGCAGCAGAGGATCTGTGCAAGAGTCGGCAAGGATGCCTACAGCGGGTACATCTTTCTCAACGGATACCGCAAGCAGATGATTGCCAAGGAAGAGATCGATGCCATTGAAAGCAGGTTCTCAAAGACAGCGGCAGAAGGAAACGGCATCCGTGTGTATGTCATTGACCATATGGAGAATGCTTCGGCGGGTGCACAGAACAGTCTTCTCAAGTTCCTTGAGGAACCGGCGGACAATGTCTTTGCCATCATCACCTGTGACAATCCCCAGGGTGTGCTGCAGACCATCCGCAGCCGCTGTGTGACAATTGCCTTCCGTCCGGTATCAGAGGAAGTATTCAGAAGATGTGCAAAGGAAGCAGGTCTGGATGAAGAGGATGTGTGGCTGATGTCCTCCTTTTCCTGTGATATCAATGCATTGCAGGATACTGCTGCATCCAATGCCTATCAGACGGCAAAGAAGATGATCAGACAGTATCTTGGCATAGAAGGCGACAGAAGACTTCTGGCTGTTGACTATGATGTACGTTATCGCGTCAAGGGGAAGAAGACCGGCGAAGAACAGGGCGTGCGGAGCGGGGATGCAAGAGATGAGAACATGGACATCCTGAACATGTTCTTCAGCATGCTTATCCAGTATGCACGGGCAGTGATCCTTTGTGACGACAAGGGACCTGCATGGTATCATAATGCTGTGTCTGCGGCTTCAAAGTCACAGAATCGTTCATATTATGCGGATATCATGCGCATTGCCGGGGAGGAAAGGGATCTTGTCAACCGCAACAATGATCTGAATCTTCTGTTTGCCCAGGCAGTGTATCGTTTGGAGGTAGCAAAGAAATGACAGAGAACATGACCTCTGCAGAGACAAGAGAAGAGACCAGAACCTATCCTTACATGGTTCTGGTGCGCTTTGAAAACAGCACCCGTTCCTACTCCTTCGGAACGGAGAATGCAGATCTGAGGGAAGGAGACAGTGTTGTTGTTGAGACATCCCAGGGAATTGAGCTTGGCAAGGTAACGGCAGATGCCGTCAGTACTGTGCTGCAGAGATGCCCCAGGGCTGCCTTGAAGCCGGTGCTGCGCAAGGCAACGGACTATGACAAGCAGTGCTATGAGGAAAACCAGTACGATGCCAAGGAGGCATTCCGCATCTGCCAGGATGAGATCAAGGATCTGGGACTGGGCATGCACCTGCTGTCTGCGGAGTATCTTCTGGATCGTTCCAAGATCCTGTTTGTATACCAGTCCGAGCAGCGGGTGGATTTCCGTGAACTGCTCAAGAGGCTTGGCTCAAGACTGCACTGCCGGATTGAATTAAGACAGATCGGTGAGCGTGACAAGGCCAAGATGGTCGGCGGCATCGGTATGTGCGGCATGGAGTGCTGCTGCAGCAGATTCAAGTCCAAGATGGAGGTTGTCTCCATCAACATGGCAAAGACCCAGCTTCTGGCATTGAATACCGAGAAGCTTTCCGGCATGTGCGGCAAGCTGATGTGCTGCCTGCGCTATGAGAATGAAAACTATAAGGAACTGACAGAAGGCCTGCCGAAGATGGGTGCCCATGTGGAGTATGAAGGTGCCATGTACCGTGTGACTTCCATGAATGTCATGAGCAATGAGGCAAGGCTGGAAAACAGCGAGACATTCCAGGAGATCACACTGGATGAGCTGCGTGAAAAGGCTGTGGTGCGCAAGGGCGTCACGGTCGGAAGGAAGGCTCCGGGAAGAGCACCGAGGCGTGAGCCTGGTGCAGCACCTGGTGTTCACAAGAGCAATATCAGCGGCACACCAGTATCCACGAACTTCAAGACTTCCGAGGAATCAAAGAAACATGAAAGTGCTCCGCTGCGTCCGGAACGGAAGAACAATGCAAGGCCGAACAAGCCGAAAGACATGCATGCCGGACTGAAGCCGCAGAACGGAACGAATAGCAGCAATAAGAAGAATGCGTCTTCCAGACCGCAGAGCAATAAGAAGCAGAATGTCAGAAGACCGAATCATGTGGATACCAATAATCCGAATGTGACGGTCAGAAGCTTCAAGTCTTCACATACCAAAGCCCGGGAAGCGAAGGGTGGTGCACAGTGATCAGGCAGAAGAGCTTTGAAAATGAAATGCCGACACTGTATCTGGTGCCTACGCCCATCGGCAATCTCAATGAGTTTTCTCCCAGGGCTGTGGATGTTCTGAAGTCAGTGGATGTGATTGCCTGTGAGGATACCAGGACTTCAGGCCAGCTTCTGAAGCACTTTGATATTCACAGCAGACTCATCTGCTGTCAGAACTTCAATGAAGAAAACAGTGCCAAGGGCATTGTGGAGCTTCTGGAAAGAGGACAGAAGGTGGCATTGATCTCTGATGCCGGATATCCTTTGATCAATGATCCGGGACAGAAGGTGGTCATGATGGCTGTGGAGCATGGCTTCAATGTGGTGCCGGTATCCGGTCCCAATGCCATGCTGGATGCGCTGGTTGCCAGCGGTCTTACGGCACAGCCGTTCATCTTCATCGGGTTCCTTCCTTCCTCAGAGAATGAAAGACGGAAGAAGCTCAATGAGTATAAGAACTATCCGATGACCATGGTGTTCTATGAAGCACCGCACAGGATTCACAAGTGCCTTGCGTCCATGCTGGATGTATTCGGCGACAGGAAGTGCTGTCTGGCCAGGGAACTGACAAAGGTCCATGAAGAATTCATCCGCGGAACGATCTCCGAGATCCTTGAAGTCTGTGATGATCTGAAAGGGGAGATGGTTGTCGTGGTGGAAGGCCATACCGTGGAATTCCAGCCGGATGCTGATTACAGTCTGATCATGAACATGATCAATGAATCCATGGCAAACGGCATGACCAAATCAGAAGCCATCAAGGATGTGGCAAGCCGTACAGGTATTGCCAGGAATACGATCTACGCCCTGGTGCATGGCACTTCAAGGTGCTGAAAGGGGATAAAGGGTTATGCTGATGTATCTGTCAATGACTGCACGGCAGTATGCACTGTATGTTGCCGCAGCGGTGATTCCTGCCATCTTCCTGATGCGCTACATCTGGAAGAATGATACCGTGGAGAAAGAACCCGGATCATTGCTGTGGGCATGCGTGCTTCGCGGCTGTCTTGCCACGGCACTGGCTTTTGTGCTGGAGCTTCTGGTGGATAACCTGATCCTTCCCAATACAGGAATACAGACAGATATGACCTACAGCATCATCAATGCCACATGTGTCGGCCTCATTGAAGAGTTCAGCAAGTACTTCTTCCTGAAGAGAAGAACCTGGCAGGATCCGAACTTCAACTACCGCTATGACGGCATTGTCTATGCAGTGTTTGTATCGCTTGGTTTTGCGGCACTGGAGAATATCCTGTATGTCTTCAGCTACGGTCTGTCTGTTGCATTGTCCAGGGCACTGTTAGCCGTGCCTGCGCACATGGGATTTGCCGTGTTCATGGGTGCCTTCTATGGCAGAGCGAAGATGTGCGATGTCAGGGGCGATCCTGCAGGAAGGAAGATCAACCTGCTTGCCGGATATCTTGTGGCAGTGTCATTGCATGCCTTCTATGATGCCACGGCAATGATCAATACAGAGAAATCCACAATATACTTCATCATCTTCGTGGTTCTGATGTATATTCTTGTCTACAATGTGGTGAAACGGGAATCCCGTACGGATCACCGCATTGACTGAGGAAAACTATGGATAAACACATGCAGTACTTACAGGAGCTCCCCACCCCGGAACAGCTCAAGGAAGCCTTTCCGCTGACAGAGGAGATCCGCAGGATCAAATATGAACGCGATCAGCAGATCGAGGATATCTTCACCGGCAAGGATGACCGGCTTCTTCTGATCATCGGACCATGTTCCGCAGACCGTGAAGATGCGGTGCTGGAATACATGGAACGTCTTGCCAAGGTACAGGAGAAGGTGAAGGACAGGATCTTCATGATTCCCCGTGTCTATACCAACAAGCCTAGAACCAAGGGCCTTGGCTACAAGGGTATGCTGCATCAGCCGGATCCTCATGGAAGAGAGAACATGCTCAAGGGCATCATTGCCATCCGTCAGCTTCATACGGACGTAGTGAAAAACACAGGATTCACCTGTGCTGAGGAAATGCTGTATCCGGAGAATCACCGATATCTTTCTGATCTTCTGAGCTATGTGGCTGTCGGGGCAAGGTCCGTGGAAGATCAGCAGCACCGCATGACTGCATCCGGCATCGGTATTCCGGCAGGCATGAAGAATCCTACGGGCGGAGATCTTTCCGTCATGATGAATGCCATTATTGCAGCACAGGCCTCCCAGGAGTTCGTGTACCGCGGGTGGGAGGTGAAGACCACCGGCAACCCGCTGGCACATGCAATCTTAAGGGGCTGGGTGGACAAGTTCGGCAACAGCATGCCCAACTATCACTATGAGGATCTCATGAACCTCATTGAGCTGTATCATGCAAATCCGGATCTGAAGAATCCGGCTGTCATTGTGGACTGCAATCATTGCAATTCCGGCAAGCGGTATCTGGAACAGATCCGCATTGCCAAGGATGTGCTGCATTCCTGCAATCTCTCCGATGACATCAAGGGCATCGTGAAAGGACTGATGATTGAAAGCTATCTTCTGGATGGAAACCAGAAGCCGGAAGACAGTGAATACGGAAAGTCCATCACCGACGCATGTCTTGGCTGGGAGAAGACGGAAAAACTGATTTATGAACTGGCAGACCTCGTGAATCTCTGAGGTCTGTTTTTCTGTTTACTTTGTTGCTTCGTGCATGACACGCAGCACGTTGCCGTACATGATAAGGTCCACATCATCTGTGGTGAAGCCTGCTCTGACCAGTGCATCGCACAGCAAGGGCATCTTGTCAGGACCGTTGATTTCAAGGGTGCCGGAGATGCCGTCATAGTCTGTTCCCAGGGCAATGACGTCTACACCGGCAGCTTCCTTTTCATACAATGCCATGTTCACGATGTCATTGATGGTCGTTGTCTTTTCCGCATTGTCATCACGGATGAAGTCCGGACAGAAGTTGATGCCCATGACACCGCCTTTTTCATGCAGTGCACGGATCATGTCATCACTCATGTTGCGCTGATGATGGCATACACTGCGGGCATTGCTGTGAGTTGCCACAAAGGGAACCTTGGCGAGTTTGTATACATCCCAGAATCCGCCGTCAGAGAGGTGGCTGACATCCACCAGCATGCCAAGTTCCTGCATGTGCTTCACGGCTTCCATGCCGAAAGGCTTCAGTCCCTTGTTCATGATTTCCGGATCTTTGGAATTGGGATAACCGAAGCAGTTCTCAAAATTCCATGTCAATGAAAGAGCACGTACGCCAAGATCATAGAAGTGATCCAGCTTTGCCATGTCATTGTCTACAGCGGCACCATCCTCCATGGTCAGCACGGCAGAGAGATATCCGTTTCTGAAATTGTTTTCAATCTCATCCGCATTGCAGGCTTTCCTTACAGCATCCGGATGATTCTTCAAAGTATTCTCAAAGATCGCAGCACAGGCTTCAATGTAGTCATCGTAGGACCATGGCTCCATGCCGAAGCGTTCATATGCCTTTTCCGGAGGCAGGAAGATAGCCAGGAACTGTGCCATGGCTTTTCCTTCCAGAAGCTTCTCTATGCTCAGATGTCCGTTCATCCTGTAGATGTCCTTGTTCTGTACATTTCCCTTGCATTCAATGAATGCATGCATCAGTGTGTCGCAGTGCATGTCGATTGCCATTGCCATATGGAGATCCTCCCGTCTGTTTGCAACAAGTCTAATACATCCTGTTCACATATTGTTCAGGTTTCTGTCAGGACAGGAAAAGATTTCCTGCGTAATATGACTTGTGTAAAAGGAGAAGAACATGAAACAGAAAAAACTTCAGGCAATGGCGTTGGCCTTGTCTGCAGTGCTTGGATTAAGTGCCTGCGGCACGGCATCAAGCACTGTGGCAGAACAGACCGCTGTGACTCCTTCAGCGGAAACCACTGCTGAAGCAGAGGAAACAGCTTCAGTTACAACAACACTGGATCAGATTGACATGACGAAGTGGCAGTACAACAGTGATGACAATGTGTATTACCAGATCGGCATCAGCTATTGTGCAGATCCTGCAGATGAAAACTATGAGACGCTGGCAGTGTTTGTGCCGGGTGATTATTTCACAGCCATGGATAACGGAGACGGTACCTATACCTGTGAACTCAGTGCAAATGAAGTCAACGGCTATACAGCAGAGACTGCACCGATTGTCTTCCCGGTCAATACACCAGGCTATGCGGCTCAGAATGCATTGACAGACTATACCGATGTGAGTGATTACACGGATGCAGGCTTTGTCTACGTGCATGCAGGTCTCAGAGGCAGGGATGCCGGTGCACCTTCAGGTGTTGTGGATGCCAAGGCTGCAATCCGTTATATCAGATATAACAGCGGTGTGATTGCCGGTGATACAGAGAATATCTTTGTCTTCGGCATGTCCGGGGGTGGTGCGCAGTCCGCCATCATCGGCGCTTCCGGCGACAGTGATCTGTATACACCGTATCTGGAAGAGATCGGTGCTGTCATGAATGTCAGTGATGCAGTGGCAGGCTCCATGGACTGGTGCCCGATCACCGGTCTTGATTCCGCAGATGAATCGTATGAATGGATGATGGGTGTCACAAGAACAGATCTCAGTGATGAAGAACAGAGCATCTCTGATGCACTGGCAGAAAGCTATGCTTCCTGGGTCAATGCACAGGGTTTCACGGACAGTGAAGGCAATGTCCTGACACTGGAGGAAAGTGAAGACGGTATTTACCAGGCAGGCAGCTACTATGACTATCTCAAGTCTGTCATAGAGGAAAGCCTGAACAACTTCCTGTCCGATACCGCATTCCCTTATGATGCATCGTCTGCTTCTTCAGGAGGCATGGGAGGTCCAGGCGGCGGAATGGAGGGAGAAAAGCCGGAAGGAGCACCGGACGGAAACTTCCCTGGAAACGGTGAAGGACCTGAAGGAAAGGATGGCGAAACGGATTATTCTGCAGTGGATGACATTGCAAGAAACGGGTCTTCCACATCAGGACTGGATCTTTCCGGAACCTATGAGACAGCACAGGACTACATCGATGCCTTGAATGCCAACGGTACATGGGTCTCATATGATGCAGAAACAAACACAGCCACGATCACAAGCATTGAAGAATTTGTAACAAACATGAAGACAGCTTCCAAATCACTCGGCGCATTTGATCAGCTGGACGGTGGCCAGGATGAGAATGAACTGTTTGGTTACGGGGATGGAAACGGTGCGCACTTTGACAGCATACTGGCTTCCATTCTGAATGAACCTGGAAATGAATATGCAGCTGACTATGAAGCTGATCTTGCAAAGACCGACAGCCTTGGCACAGACGTACAGACAAGACTGAACATGTATACACCGCTGTACTATCTCATGGAAAGCAGTGAAGGCTATGGTACCTCCACACCGGCAAAGTACTGGAGAATCCGTACCGGAATCTGCCAGAGCGACACGGCACTGACAACGGAAGTGAATCTGGCACTGGCACTTGAAAGCAATGATGCAGTATCTTCCGTGGACTTTGCGACAGTCTGGGGTCAGGGACATACCATGGCAGAACGTACCGGTGATTCCACATCCAACTTCATTGCATGGGTCATGGAATGCACACAGCGTTAAGCGGAACAACAGAACAGAAAAAAGGAACGATGCTGAGCTGCATCGTTTCTTTCTGGTCTATCTGTTTTTCACGAACACATCGAAGCGTGGCAATGCCATGGAAACATAGCCTCTTTGTTCAATATTGATCAGTCCCTTTTCACTCAGCCTCTTCCGGTAAACGGAATACAGACTGTTGGAAATATTCATGTCATGCAGAAGGTCAGATACCTTGCTGGATTCCTTCCTTGAGATATATGTCAGGAATTTCCGGTCAAGTCCTGATAAGGATGACCAGATCTTGGCATATACATACTCTTCCAGCTGCTGATCAAAGCCCTGCATGATCACTTCTGTGTTGATTTCCTTCTGGGTGAACTTCTGATTCCAGTACAGGTAGCCAAGAAGCTGGAAGGCAAAGGCATAGCCTTTGGTGATACCGGCCATTTCCCTGGCTTCCTCTTCAGTAATCTCCAGTGTACGCATGTATGTGGATACCATGCCGGTACGGTTCAGGGATGTCAGCTCGATCTTCGGTGTTCTGAGCAGAAAGGTCATATTGCTTTCATTCTGCAGATCAGAGACATTTTCATACAAGCCTGTCATCAGCAGGAACATCGGCAGCTTCTTGCGTGTCATCATCTGAAACGTAGTGATGAATGCCTTCAGATTCTCATTGTTGTCAGCTTCATCTACCGTGACAAGCAGATTCTTTCCTTTCTTTTTCATCTCCTTCAGCATTTCCTCCAGCGCAGCTTCGGGATCTGTAATATCCGGAGAGCCTTCATAGGTGACATTGAGCCCTGGAATGTTGATGCTCAGATGAATGCTGGAAAAAAGACGATGCAGACTTCGGGTTGAATTCATCTTGGAGATCAGAGGAGTAAGCATATCACGGTTGGGATTCAGATCGATCACATTCCAGTCTTCGTTTTCGGAGAACTGTGAAGCGATCTCAGAGAGAAGCACGGTTTTGCCGGAGCCTCTGACACCGGTGATGATATATGCATGGCTGCCGGTATCACCGCCGATGAAAGTGTCCTTGATTTTCTGAATCTGCATGTCCCGTGAAATGTACTCCATTGGCTGAATGCCGAATGCAAGTGAGAATGGGTTTTTCATCAGCGTTACACTCCTTATCCGGGTTATATCATTTTTGCAATTCTATATCAACTTATATTAAACTATATCAATTTATATCATTTTTGGTTTCTTATATTATTTTATATCATCTTATATCATTCACGTGATAAGGCAGGTTTCAGAACTGTTGTGGTATTGGTCACGAACGGATATCTCTGATTTTTTCTGAAAATCATTTCATCTGTTGTGAAAACCGGCTAAGATATCAGTAGAGACAGTCTTATTTCTAATCATTGAATCAGAAAGGGAACTCATCATGACAGAAAAGAAACCTACGATTCTCTACGTGGCTGAGAACATGAGCGGAGGTGTTTTCACCTACCTCGTTGATCTCACCGACCGGCTGATTGACAAGTATGACATTGTCATTGCCTACGCACCGGACTCTGAAACACCGAAGGATCCGAGAAACTACTTCGATGACCGGATTCCGCTGTACCAGATTCCGACATGGCTTCATGCTGTTGATCCGATCAAGGAGCCGGATGCCAGGGCAGCTCTGAAGAACCTGGTTGTGAAGGAACAGCCGGATCTGATCCATCTCAACGGATACAAGGCAGGAAAGATCGGCCGTGCTGCACTGGACGGCATGGGGATTCCGTTATTCTATACGCCGCATGGATACATGTTCCACTCCGAAGATCATAATGTGCTGAGCCGTTCCGTATACCGCTACTATGAGCAGCAGAGTGCAGCCAAGGCAAACTGCGTGACCATTGCCTGCTCAAAGGGTGAATATGCAGAAACACTCGGGTTCACAACCGATGCTGCGTTTGTGAACAATGGAATCGATACAGAAGAACTGGACCGCATCGTCAAGGAAACAGCACCTGCTGATCATCCGTTCACCGTCTTCACCTCCGGACGTATCAACGATCAGAAGAATCCGGATCTCTTCAATGAGATTGCCAAAGCCATGCCGCAGGTGAAGTTTGTCTGGATCGGTGACGGCATCAACAAGTACAAGCTGACAAGCTCCAACATCGAAGTCACAGGATGGCTGGACCGTGAAGATGCACTGAAGCGTGCATTGAACTCTGATGTATTCATCCTGACATCCAGATGGGAAGGCATGCCGATGACATTGCTTGAGGCAATGTATCTGAAGAAGCTCTGCATCGTGACCAATGTCGTTGGCTCCAGGGATGTCGCGACCAATGGTGAAAACGGCTTTGTGGCATCGAGTGCTGCAGCCTTCGTCAATGCGATCAACCACTCCGGTGATGAAATTGCCCAGACCATGGTTGAGAATGCATACAAGGATGTAGCAGAGAACTACACACTGGATCACATGGCAAAGGGATATGATGCCATCTATCAGAAGGCACTGAAGAAATAATCTTCCACAGTTCATGCATGAAAAATACAGGGAAAGCTGATCATCACCGGCTTTCCCTGTATTTGTGTTTTGTTGTATGTGATTCAGTCATAGACCGGATGATATCTTGCAATGACTGCTTCAGCAGCCTTGATTCCGTCAATGGCACTGGAGACGATGCCTCCGGCATAGCCTGCACCTTCTCCGCAAGGATACATGCCCTTGATTCCGGATTCCATGGTGGTGAAGTCGCGGACGATGCGGATCGGTGAGGAGGTTCTTGTTTCGACTCCGGTCATGATTCCATCTCCATAGGAGAAACCCGGGAAGATGCTTTCCGTATGTTCCAGCATTTCCGTAAGCGACTGGTTGATGGGATCAGAGAACAGTTCATGCATGTCGGTCATCGTGACACCGATGGAATAGGTCGGGGTGATGGAACCGATATTGTTGTCTCCCTTGTGGAGATAATGCCGGATCATCTCAGCCGGTGCTTTTTGTTTTCCCAGTACCCATGCTTTCTTTTCCAGCCGGTCCTGGAAGTTCATGCCGTCGTATAGTCCGGGTCCGAAGTCCTTCTGGTCCACCTGTACGATCAAGGCACTGTTGGCATTGGTTCCGTCACGCTTTGCATAGCTCATGCCGTTTGTGACGATGGTGTCAGGATTGGAAGCGGAGGCGACCACATAACCGCCCGGGCACATGCAGAAGCTGTAGCATCCTTTCCCCAGGCTTGAGGTATGACTCAGATGATATTCTGCAGGGGGCAGTGATGTGTAGTCCTGGATGGACTTGTACTGCTGTGCATCAATGAAGGACTGCAGGTGTTCTACACGCACACCGACTGCGAAGTTCTTTGGCTGTAATAACAAAGGCTCCTTTGTGCCAAGCATGTGGAAGGTATCCCTGGCACTGTGGCCTGTGGCAAGGATGAGAATGGAACAGGGAATTTCTTCCTTTGTATCTGTGATGATGCTTTCCACATGATCCTTGTTCAGGCGGATGTCATCGAGTCTTGTATTGAAACGGACCTCTCCGCCCAGGGACTCAATGGTCTTCCGGATTCTGATATCAATCTCGCAAAGCTTCTCCGTTCCGATATGCGGGTGGTTGATCCAGACAATGGAGGGATCTGCGCCTGCCTTGACCAGCTCATCCAGGATCATGGGTACTCTTGGATCCTTGACCCTGGTGGTCAGCTTTCCGTCAGAGAATGCACCGGCACCGCCTTCTCCGAACTGGATGTTCTTTTCCGGATCCAGGATGTTTCCATGCCAGTAGCTGTTCACGCTGTTCTGCCGTTCTTCAATGGCCGGTCCGCGTTCAATGACGATAGGCCGGTAGCCTTTTCTTGCAAGAAGCAGTGCCGCTGCCATGCCGGCAGGACCGAAGCCGACAACCACAGGTCTTCTTTCCAGCGGCTGTTCTCCGGGATCAGGACTGTGGTAGACAAAAGGTTCTACAATGCGGGCATCCTTCTTCAGGTGTGCTGCGTATTTCTTTTCATGCCTGACTTCAAGATCCAGGATATAGAGATATTTCGGGTCCCTGCCGATGCGGGCATCCAGTGATCTTCTGACGATGTGCATCTGTTCAATATCATTCTCTGAAATATGATGCTGGTGTGCAGCCAGCTGCTTCAGATCATATG
>OMUX01000019.1 GCA_900314345.1 uncultured Erysipelotrichaceae bacterium
AGAACTTTTGAGCATTTAGCTGCAAATTTTTACCCACAACTATGTTAGAAGAGTCATATTTCTTTGGCTTTGTGCCTGTGGAATTCATTCTGATGAACAGCCATGCTGCGAAGAAACTGATCAACAGTAGAAAGAATGCTGCGAAGCTTGTTGCCAGTAATGCATTTAGGGAAGAGAAGAAGGGATGTCAGAAGGCATGGCTGAAGAGAATGACAGAATCATCAGGTGTCTGTATGGCCTGATCAGCAATAAAACCATCAGCCTGAAGGGTGCCGCAAGGATTGCCGGCATCAGTGAAGACAGTCTTAAGGCAGCCATGAAACTGAAGTGATTGCTGTGCAATGCAAATGAAATGACCGGTCAATTATGATCGGTCGTTTTCTTTCTATGCCATCTTCTTCTGATACACTTCTGCCGCACCTTTGTACTTCTCGTACAGCTGCTTCACTGTGACATCCATCCGTTCTTCCCTGAAATCCGTCTGTGCCAGCCAATCATAGGTATAATCAATGACAGCTTCATCTGAAAGATCATCGGTGACGCCTTCTCTCAAACTGAATATTTCTTCCTTTGTTCCGACATTGTATCTTTCTCTGATGTAGTCCAGATATTCTGCATAGGATTCATCGTCCATGATCTGATCAATTGTTTCATTCATGATTCCAAGCAGTTTATTATTGTACTCGATCTCCCAGTCGCTCCAGAGTGAATCCGGAAACATTCCGCATCCGCTCATGTAGGAGGGAGACATACCAATCGGAAGCTCAAGAAACTCATACAATGTCATATCGGAATCAGGTGAAACATATTCTCCTGTATGCACGAGTTCACCGGAATGATCCCATTCCGGATCCATGCTGTGATCCAGTTCATTGATCTCAACACCCTTGTCAATCATCTCTACAAAGCTCTTTCCCAGCCACTCATTGATTTCCGGAAGTCTGTACTCAATGTTCTTGTGCACAAGCGCAATCAGCTGTCTGCGCTCTTCATCTGCCTTCTGTGATATTTTCGTATGCCAGCTCATGCCCTCATCATAGCATGGACACTTCTTTTCTTCCATTCCTCACCGAGGGCATTATCATGACCAGCATGACATCCCGCCTCATTGTTCAGCAGTTTTTGATATACATAATCTGCTGAAACAAGCAAGATTGCCATACTTATGGTTTCTGTATGATACAGACCATTCTTCCTTCAGCAGACTTATAATGATTGCAGAAAGAACCAGAGGACAATATCATGATCAAGTTCGGTACCGGCGGATGGCGTGCCATCATTGCCGATGAATTCACCAAGGAGAACCTGCAGATCCTTGCCGAGGCATTATGCAGGAAGATGAAGGATGAACACGTGGATAAGGAAGGCATTGTCATCGGCTATGACAGAAGATTCCTTTCCAAGGAATCCATGCAGTGGATGGCAGAGGTATTTGCGCAGAACAATATCACCTCCCGGCTGATCAACCGTTCGTGTCCTACCCCTGTATGCATGTTCCTGGTACAGCAGAATCATCTTCATTACGGACTGATGGTCACTGCTTCCCATAACCCTGCGGTATACAACGGTGTCAAGGTATTCACGTTTGGCGGAAGGGATGCAGATCTGACCGTGACAGGTTCCATTGAGAACTACATTGCAAAGGTACAGAAGCCTGTAGCCTTCATGCCGTATGAAGAAGGCATTCAGAAAGGACTGATCCAGGAGATCTATCCACTGGATGACTACATTGACTATATCCTGGAGGATATCGATACCAAGGCAATCCGCAAGGCAAGACTGGCCATTGCCATTGATCCGATGTACGGTGTTTCGGAAACAGCACTGAAGACCATCCTGATCACTGCAAGATGCAGGGTGGAGACCATGCACGGTTCCCATGATCCTCTCTTCGGCGGCCATACCCCTGCCCCGGATGCGGAAGCCATGCGGGAATTAAGCGCCTATGTAGAACGCAACGGCTTTGACATGGGCATTGCCACAGACGGAGATGCCGACCGGATCAGTGTGGTGGATGACTATGGTACCTTCCTTTCTGCAAACGATCTGCTTGTGATCCTGTACTGGTATCTGTGTGAATACCGTGGCATGAAAGGTCCGTGTGTGCGCAATGTATGCACAACGACAAGACTGGACAGACTGGCAGAGAAGTTCCATCAGAAGTGCTATGAAGTACCGGTTGGCTTCAAGTGGGTATCCTCAAAGATGGATGAAACCCATGCCATCATCGGCGGAGAATCCTCCGGCGGTATGGCTATACAAGGCCGGATCAAAGGCAAGGACGGCATCTATGCCGCTGCCCTGCTTGTGGAAATGGAAGCGCGAACCGGAAAGAAGATCTCCGAGATCGCAAAGCTGGTGGATGAGATCACCGGCACCACTGCCTTTGTGGAGCACAACTACCGCTTCAAGGCAGAACAGAAAGCAGAATTCCATGAAAGGATCATGGTAAACCATGAACTTCCTGAATTCCCTTATCCTGTGGATCATGTGTATTATCCCGATGGCTGTAAGGTCGTCTTCCCGGATGGCTGGATATCCGTGCGTTTCTCCGGCACCGAGCCGTTGTTAAGAGTCTTTGCGGAGATGAAGACAAAGGAAGAAGCAGAGACTGTGTGTGCCTGCTTCAAGGACATGCTGAAACTGGAATAAGTGAAAGGAAAAGCGGCGGGTGAGATTCACACCTGCCGCCAGTCTTTTAACAATCAATGCCGATGCTGCGGAAATCCTTCCGCAGTTTTTCTGTATTGAAGAACACAAAGCTTTGAATTCCAAGTCTTTCAGCTGTTTCCGTATTCAGTGCATTGTCATCCGTGAAGACACACTCTTCCGGTTTCAGGCCGAACTTCTTCAGTCCTGTTTCGAAGAATGCAGGATCCGGTTTCATGATCTTATAATCACTGGATAACATAATCCTGTCCCGGAAGAATTCTGCAGCCCTGTAGCCGGGGAAGTACTGATGATGGGAAGGTGCTGCATTGGTGAAGAGATACAGACCATATCCCTTCTCTGACAATTCCTTGACGAGATCATAGTTTCCCGCTACTTCTTCCTTCTTGTCGCTCCAGTGGCAGGTCAGCTTTTCCACGTAAGGATGCAGATGTTCCGGAAGCCTTGCACAGGCTCTCTGGATCATCTCTTTTTCATCGATGGTTCCCCGGTCCAGCCTTACCCAGTCCGTTGAGCCATAGACTTCCTGATACAGCAGGGTCTTTTCCTCTTCGGAAACAGGGCACATGTCATTGAGATATCCCTTTGGATCCCAGCGGACAACGACACCGCCCATGTCAAACAGGATGTTGTGAATCATGCCGTCTGTTCCTTTGCCTTTTTATGGAAGATCTTTCCGAAGAAGGCCTTGCGCTTCTCTCTTGCCTCAATGCGTTCAGAGATATCCCTGCCGCCGACACCATATACAAGATACAGGATGATGCCGGAGACAATCATGATGAATACCGTGGAAGCACACCTTCTGCCGCTTGCGTTGACATTGTATCCGTACAGGCCTTCATCCTGGGTCATGGACTGCAGGATCATGGCATACGTTGTGCCATAGGAGCTGGCAAAGGTAGCGCCCATGTCATACTCCGTGAAGAGATAGTTGAAGTTCAGGGCAAACACGGCAAGGACACTCGGCAGTACGATCGGCAGCTTGACCTTGAGGAAGGTATACCAGGAAGAAGAACCCAGATTTCTTGCGGCATCCTCCAGTTCTTCATCGATGGCATAGAAGGCTGCCTTGATCATGCGCAGCGAGAACGGAAGACGTACTACGGTATATGCCAGCACCATCAGGATCCTGACATTGGCACCATAGTAGAGGTTCTGATTGAATACATACCAGACATTGTCATTGAAGAATGTACGGTAGGAATAGCAGATCAGGATCGTCGGCAATAACCACGGGAACAGCAGCAGGTATTCCATGACGATGGAACGCTTTTCATTCTTGTGCTTGAAGATGTAGTTGCAGGCAAGCACCACGATGATGCATGTAATGGCTGCCGCAATCAGGGCAAGGATGAAGCTAGTGGAAATACCTCCCAGTGTCTTGTCATTGGAGAAGACACCGGAGATTGCACCCTCACGGATCTTGGTCTTTCCGCTGGAGGATGTGACCTTGTAGTCCTGGGATCCGAAGTAGTTGATGAATGTCCATCCGGCCGGATCAAGCTTCCTGTTTCTGACAGCCGCATAGTTCTGGAAGGAGAAGATGATGATCATGACAACCGGCAGGGAATAGATGATCCAGAGTACATAGGCATAGATATGCGTCAGTACATTCAATACCGGGTTCTCGATCTTCTGCTTCACGAGCTTTGCCTTGGTCTTGGATACGGAAAGGTAATGGCCCTTTCTTTCATAGGCGGAAAGCACAGTCAGCAGGATGATCGTGAACAATGCCAGGATGATTGACAGCAAGGCAGCTCTTGCCTGCGGGAAGGATTCATCCGCAGCCGAGCTTCCGGCAAGACGGACAATTTCCGGGTTGATGGAATCATAGCCGAGCAATGTCGGTGCCGACATGGCGCAAAGACCTGTGATGAACGTCATGATCGTTAATGAGAAGATCGTCGGCAATAATGTCGGGAACACGACCTTGAACAAGGTCTTGAACGGACCTGCGCCTAAGTTTCTGGAAGCTTCCACGGTGTTGTAGTCAATCTGGCGGATGGCATTTCTCAGAAACAGCATGTGGTTGCTGGTACAGGCAAACGTCATGGTGAACAATACAGCACGGAAGCCGGTGAACCAGTCCGTGTTGAAGCTTGCATTCAAGGCAGCCATCCATTCCGTGATGATGCCATCCTTGGCATACAGGAACTGATATCCCGTAACCAATGCAATGCCGGAATAGAACAATGTCGTGATATAGCCGGTGCGCAGAAGCTTTGCGCCCTTGATGTCGAAGTATTCCGTTAACAAGACCAGAGAGATACCCACAACATTGACCGTGATGGTCAGGCAGATGGCAAGCTTCAGGGAGTTCCATACAACGGAAGGCATGTTTCCTTCCAGGAAGAACTCAATGACCGCCCATGGCTTCCATACACCGTTTGCATCATGAACAGAGAAAATGGATGTCAGGGTATGCAGGCACGGTATTAACATGAAGCCAAGGAAGAACGCCGCAAAGACCACCCAGATGCCGATTTCACCCGGTGTCAGCTTCAGCTTCTTCTTTGGTTTGACAGCCATGGTCGTCATGATGCATCACCTTTCGGGGCATAGCTCATCAGATCGCTTGGCGAGAAGGAAATCCGGATCTTTTCCCCTGCATCATACAGATGCACGCCGTCATTCTTCTCAATGATCTTGAGCGTCTGTCCTTCACTCTTCACATAGTACTTGATGTAAAGGCCATAGTATTCCCTGTCTTCCACAACCCCGTCCAGCACGATGTCATTTTCATGCGGACTGCTGTTGACATGCAGACGTTCCAGACGGATGTAATGGTGCCAGGAAGGATCCAGCTTGTTTCCGGCCTGGATCATCTTTTCAACCAGCGGATCATTCAGCCTGTTGATATCTCCGATGAAGTTGCAGACAAACTCTGTTGCAGAGTGATTGTAGATTTCATTCGGTGTACCGATCTGTTCAATGGAACCCTTGTTGAAGACCGCAATTCTGTCGGACAGGGTCAGTGCCTCTTCCTGATCATGGGTGACATAGATGCTTGTGATGCCGAAGTTCTTCTGCATCTGCTTCAGTTCCCCGCGCAGCTGTACACGCAGCTTTGCGTCAAGGTTGGACAGCGGCTCATCCAGACAGATGATGGAAGGCTCTACAACCAGAGCTCTTGCAATGGCAACACGCTGCTGCTGGCCGCCGGACAAAGCAGAGACAGGCTTGGCCAGCTGTTCATCGCTCAGATCCATTCTCTTTGCGATATCCCTGACCTTCTTGTCAATTTCAGGCTTCTTCAGCTTCTTTACCTTGAGACCATAGGCAATGTTGTCATAGACCGTCATGGTCGGAAAC
>OMUX01000057.1 GCA_900314345.1 uncultured Erysipelotrichaceae bacterium
TCCTGGGCATGCGTTCCGCAACATACGCAAACGTCCGTACGGCAAACAAGGCAAAGGAAACCATGTCCATTGCCGAGACCGTCAAGGTCGCTCTGTGCGGCGGTTCCATCTCCGGTCTTTCCGTACAGGCATTCGGAACGCTGGGCTTCCTTCTGGTGCTGCTGTTCTTCGGTGATGCACAGCCGGCTGTCACAGGCCATGGCCTGATTGCTTCCCTGGAATGCAATCCGACAGTCATCCGCTTCACAACCTATTCCCTTGGCTGCTCCATGGTTGCCATGTTCAACCGTGTTGCCGGAGGAAACTATACAAAGGCTGCGGATATCTCCTCTGATATCCTTGGCAAGATCCGTCATGACCTGCCGGAAGATGACAGCCGTGTACCGAACACCATCGCTGACTTCATCGGCGACAACGTCAATGATATCGCCGGCAACTGCTCCGATCTTCTGGAAAGCTATGTTGCAACACTGGCTGCCTGCATGATGATCTCCGTCACCCTGTTTGAAGTAGCCACCAATACCGGTGAAGCTGCTGTGGCATCCGGCGGTGCTGCATTGTTCAATGCCACAACGATATTCCCGATTGCCCTGGCTGGCTGCGGCATGCTGTCATGTGTCATCAGCCTGGCCTTCGTACAGCTGAGAAAGATGAGCGACAACCCGAGCCATGAGCTGGATCTCTCCACATGGATTTCTGCAGGTCTGACACTGGTGCTTTCCCTGATTGCCTGCAACATGATCTTCGGCCATGGCATGACACTCTACAAGGAATTCCGTCTTGGCTGGATCTCCCCGTGGGTATCTGCTCTTCTGGGTCTTGCAAGCGGCGTTGCCATCGGTTCCATCACTGAGTACTACACATCTACAGACTACAAGCCGACAAGAACACTGGCTGAGATGACCACCGAGGGTGAAGCATTCGTCGTCACCAAGGGTGATGCCATCGGTTCCCGTTCCTGCCTGCTGCCGATCCTGCTGATCGGTGTTGCACTGTTCCTCTCCGGAAAGATCTGCGGTACCTACGGTATTGCAGTCTCCGCACTCGGCATGCTGTCATTCGTCGGTGCCACGGTATCCATCGATGCCTTCGGCCCGATCGCTGACAATGCCGGCGGCTTTGCTGAATCCTGCCACCTGGATGAAAAGGTCCGTGCCATTACCGATAAGCTTGATGCAGTAGGAAACACAACCGCCGCCATCGGCAAGGGCTTCGCCATCGGTTCTGCTGCATTCGCAACCGTATCCCTGATCGTCGGCTATGTCGGTGCCCTGGATCCTTCTCTGAAGGAGCCGGTGCTCAACATCGCAAGCTACATCGTCATTGCCGGTGCCATCATCGGCGGCGCACTGGTTGAATACTTCTCCGCCCTGCTGACGGATAACACAATCGAATCCGCAAAGCTCATGGCAGATGAAGGCGACCGCATGCTCTCCGAGCCGGGGGTTCTTGAAGGAACCGTCCGTCCGGACTACAACCACATGATCCGCATCGCTGCCCAGCAGGCACTCAAGAAGATGCTTGCTCCTTCCATTCTCTCGCTTGTCATTCCGGTCGTCGGTGGTTTCATCTTCGGTCCGGAGTTTGTCGGCGGACTTCTGGTCGGTGCTACCATCGTTGCCATTCCGCGTGCCATCTTCATGGGCAACTCCGGCGGTGCCTTCGACAATGCCAAGAAGTACATTGAAGGCGGCAACCTCGAAGGACATGGAAAAGGCAGCGCTGCCCACAAGGCTGCAGTCACCGGCGATACAGTCGGTGATACCCGCAAGGATGTCGTTGGCGTTGCCCTGGATATCTTCATCAAGTCCATGTCAACCGTAGCCAATACACTGGCTCCGCTGTTCAAGGCATTCACACTGATCCGCTGATCAATGCATTGATTTCCGCAAGGCGCTCTATGGTATGGGTGATCACCCATCCATCGGGTGCCTTTTTATTTTCCGGATTGTACCAGCAGGTATCAAGACCAGCCTGGATGCCTCCGGCAATGTCGGAAGAAAGACTGTCTCCCACACACAGGATCTCATCCTTCCTGAGCCAGGGATGTTCTTTTTCCAGGGTATCAAGCACAAATGCATAGAAACCGATGTCAGGCTTGCTGAAGCCAATGTCTCCGGAAATGAAGAGCTCATCGAAGTATTCCAGCATGCCTGCTTCCTTCAGTCTGCTTCTCTGCTGATCACCCGGCCCGTTGCTTGCCGCACAGACAATGACACGGTCATGCAGGTTCTCAAGCAGTTCCATGGCTCCCTGGACGGGAATACCGCTGACATAGAGTACCTCACGGAAGTAGGCTTCAAATGCCCTGCCATCACCCTGCACATGCATGGCTTCCAGGAATTCCGGAAACCTTCTTGCCTTCATCTCTTCAAAGGATACGGTTCCTTTTTCAATTCCCTGCCAGAGCTCATCGCTGATCCTGCGGAAAACGGGAAGTGCTTCCTCTTCCCTGTATTCACCAAGATGGAATTTTGCAAACCCGGACTCCAGGGTATATCTCACACATGCATGAAAATCGAGGATCGTGTCATCCAGGTCCAGGAGCACTGCCCTGTATGTCACAGCGTATACAATGCAACGCCGCTTGCATTGTCATATTCCGGTACCATGACCCGGACAACCTCACTGTGGCTTGTCGGGATGTTCTTGCCTACATAATCCGGACGGATGGGAAGCTCCCGGTGTCCTCTGTCAACCAGTACGGCAAGCTGAATGGCCTTCGGTCTTCCATGGCTGAAGACAGCCTCGATGGCTGCCCTGGCCGTTCTTCCGGTATAGAGCACATCATCCACCAGGACGATCGTATAATCCTTCAGTTCCACCGGGATCTGAATATCAGAGGTCGTTGCCTGCGGGGAAAGTTCACTGAGATCATCCCGGTAAAGAGAGATATCCAGTCTTCCCACCGGCACCTCAATGCCTTCGAATTCCCTGATGTTTTCCGCAATGATCTTTGCCAGGGGAATACCCCTGCGCTTGATTCCAAGAAGACAGACCCGCTTAGCTCCGTCATTCTTCTCAATGATCTCATGGGAGATTCTTGCAAGGGAACGGCTTACCTGCCGTTCATCCATGATTTCCGCCTTGAACTCCATCTTCAGCGCTCCTTTCCCGTCTTCACTTCGCCGGTATAATCCAGGATTCCGCCGATATTCACGGCATGATATCCCATTTCTGTCAGTACCATGCAGGCCTTGGCGGAACGGGCACCGCTGCGGCAGTATACGTACAGCTTTGCGTCCTTGTCTGAAAGAACCTTTCCCGCTTCAGTGATCCGGCTGAGCGGCAGGTTCAGGCAGCCTGGCACATGGCCTTCTTCATATTCATCCTCTTCACGGACATCCAGAAGCACTGCATGTCCGTCCTTCCTGTATTCCTTCAGTCCTTCATCAATCAATGGTCTGCGTTCACGGAACATATGTTCATACACCCTCGCTTCATTAGGAATTATAACGAAGTCTGTCTGTCTCCACACCATTCATGATGCTTTTTCTTTTTCTTCTGCTTGATATAATAGGAAGGGAAAAATAACTGCGGGTATTATGATGGACAACTACAAGAACGGACTGATCAATCTGACACCGGAACTGCTCGATGGGATGCCTGCGGGCATGATCATTTATGATGCATCAAACAGGATTATCCGGATGAACCGGAGAGCGCTGGAATCCCTGGGCTATGAATCATGGGAGAAGTTCCAGGATCTGACGGGAGGCACGATGGATGCCTTGATCAGCGTGGAAGAGCGCAGAAGGATCGATCACCTTTTCACGGAAGATGCTGATCCTGGGGATAACTATTACTTCATGCCGGTGACGCTTCTGGACAGGGAGAACAGAAAGCACAGCTTCCTCTGCACGGTGGAGAACATCCGCCAGGACGGACAGCCGCTTCGCTGCATGATCCTTCTGGACCGTTCCGTACAGCAGCAGATCTATGAGATCGACCAGCTGACAGGACTCCCCGGCCGCAATGAATTCCTGAAGTATGCGGACAGCCGCATACACAGGAATGAAGACCAGCCGTTTGCCTATCTGTACTTCAATCTGATCAACTTCAAGAATATCAATCTTTCCTATCGAACA
>OMUX01000337.1 GCA_900314345.1 uncultured Erysipelotrichaceae bacterium
TTACTCTTTCTACAGGCTTACATATTTTCTGTGCTCAACTGTCCACTAGGACGAATGAAAAACCGGCGGATGCCGGTTCATGAAGACTGCTGTGCCTTGAAGTAATCACGGGACTGTTTTTCCCCGAGCCATGCCAGGAATACCAGAAGAATGGAAAGCACCAGGGCGGCCAAGGCGAATGTCTTCAGGGATTCATCCGTCAGGATGACGCCGATGTAGGCAAGAAGGATGCCGGCTCCGCAGCCGAAGCTTCCCGCTGCACTTGCAGCATAGTTATTGTAGATATCAAACAGCAGGGCAAGGGCTGTGCCGCTGGCAAAACCGAAGATGAGACCTGCCTTGTCATACAGCAGGAACTTGAAGAAGGCATAGGCAGCGATGGAAATCAGGACGGACTGCCAGCCGCCGCAGTGTTCCTTCAGAGATTTCTGAAGTCCACGGAAGGAAAGTTCCTCGGCAATGGGCGTCACTGCCAGGAAGCTGATGATATAGCGGCCGCTTGCACCGTTGATGATGGCAGCGGCAGGATTCTCAAGAACAGTGAGAATCCGGGAAGAAGCATTCTCCGCTTCCATCATGGCAATGACCGCAAAGGAATACAGGAAGCAGATTGCCGCAGAGATGAATACCGCACCGGTATAGGAAAAGGCGGACCTGCGGATGGTGTTCTGAGGTTTTCCGTTTTTCAGCCGCAGTACAATGCGGAAAACAATGCAGGCAACAATGAAGAAGATCAGGGAATCAAACGGTCTGTCTGCGTCTGTGGTGTTCTTTTCGATGAACAGCAGGATCAGCGGGAACACTGCTGAAAGCAATATGTCTGTCATAGCACTGCTTATCTTATCATGCCCGGGCAGTGATCATGTGTGAAAAATGCTAAGATATAGACAGAAGGAGATGGTGTGATCATGCTGAACGTTGAGATGTATGCAAAGCAGCACGAAGATATGAGCTACAGCCAGCTTCTGAAGCTGCGGGATGAGCTCATTGAGGAAATCAGGGCTTATGAAAATCATACGGATCTGAATACGTACGATTATGACATTGAAGTTTCACCGGACGAGATTTATCAGATGAATCTGCAGTATCTCGGCGAGGTCTGCAGACTGATGGCCAGAAAGGTGCTGGAAAGCACCAGCAGCCTGCACATCATCAGGCCTGAGGAGTACCGCTGAAGAAAGCATCCAGCTGCTGTTTCTCATCCGCAAGGATATCATCGCTCAGATCCTGGCAAGGATCTTCCAGCAGATCTGAAATACCAGTGGTCATGCGGACAGCCTTTCCTTCTTCCACATAGAAGAAGGTCGGGGCATAGATCCTCTTTTCACCGGCATAGTATGTCTGATCATCAACGGTCAGGTTATAGTCTTCAAGGACTTCATCGAAGGCATCGAGCATCTTCTCATAGACGGCGGTGCCTTCTTTTTCTGTGACGATCTCACTGCCATCCAGCTTCTTTACATCACGCAGGATCTCATTGTGGTCATCGTCCCAGATATCCACATAATAGATCTGTTCCACATGGTTCTCTTCAGCACTCTGCACAGCTGTTTCAAGCACACTTCTGCACCATGGGCACATGGAATCACCGACATACAGCCAGAATGTGCTCTCATCATCCAGCATGTCAGAAAGGGTGTCCTGGCTGATCTTTTCAAACGGGTTGTCCTCCGGTATGGAAATGCTGCGGTATGTCTTCCCGCTCTGTGTTTCCTTTCCGTTGAGAGATTCATATTCTTCCTTGAAGGCAAGGGCAGGGGTTTCTTTCTTTTCAGCACTGCATCCTGCAAGCAGCAGGACGCTGAGCATGCATATGACAGACTTCTTCATGTTGTGTTTCTCCTTGCATGTATTCTAAGAGAAAAAAACAGACTTCACAAAAAAGAAGCCCTGAGGCTTCCTTGCAATGCGTTCAGTCAAGCTTTGTGCCGCATTTCGGACAATACATGTCATCCGGTCCGACCTCGGCACCGCAGCTGGTGCAGTGCCTTGGTTCTTCATGGAGCTTTGTGCCGCACTTGCTGCAGAAGAGATGATCTGGCGCATTGACTGCGCCGCACTTCGGACAGATGATCTGTGCTTCTTCATAACGGACGGTGGCATCCGGCTGGTCGGTGTGGACCGGTTCGGCATTCAGGTATCTGGAGATGAAGCTGAAGACATCATTGTAGAGAATGGCTGTGCGTGCTGCACCGATGCTGGCCGTCCATGCAAAAGGCTGGAAGATAATCGCACCAAGGATTCCGATGCCTGCTTTCTCCACCCATTTGCCGGAACCTACGGTGACTTTCAGCAGATCACCGTCATCGCTCAGATCAATGGTCAGTGCCGCATCCAGTCCGATGTACTTCGTCCATTCAGCGTTCACATCACCTTTGCTCTGAACCATGTAGCCGTTGGAGGTGCGCATGGTCTGGGTGATCATGTTCTTCTCCTGGTCCAGGTACTTTGCCAGGGCATAGGCCACCGACTGTACGGATTCACTGCCAAGCGGATATGACTTAGTTGTTTCAAGGGACATGTTTCTGTTCCTCCTTACACTATTCAGTGTAGTCAGCCTTTGTTCAGATTCCATTGCCAATACATAAAGAATGTATGAATTCTCATTCAGTCATTGTGCTGTTCATGTATTCTGCAGATAAGGTATGCTTGAGACAAGGAGGCATCACATATGCTTGAGGTTGGTACAGCGGCACCGGACTTTGCACTTCCGGATCAGGACGGAACAGACAGGAAGCTTTCAGACTACAGAGGAAAGAAGGTTATCCTGTACTTCTATGCCAAGGACAATACGGCAGGCTGCACAAAACAGGCCTGCGGGTTTGCCGAACGGTATCCGCAGATCTCTGAAAAGGGAGCTGTGGTACTTGGCGTTTCCAAGGACAGCGTGAAGTCCCACAGGAACTTTGCGGACAAGTATTCCCTGCCTTTTACGATTCTTTCTGATGAAGACCACAAGGTCATGGAACTGTATGATGTATGGAAGGAAAAGAAGAACTACGGAAAGACGTATATGGGAGCTATAAGAACAACCTATCTCATCGATGAAGAGGGAACGATCATCCAGGCCATGGGCAAGGTAAAGGCTGCGGACAATCCGCAGCAGATGCTGGAGGCACTTTGAGAATCATTCTGTCTCCCGCAAAGAAGATGCGGGTGGATGATGACATCCAGCCTTCAGGGATGCCGGTTTTCCTGGAACAGAGCGAAATCATTCTTGACTGGCTCAGACAAAGGGATCAGAAGGAACTGAAGAAGCTCTGGGCATGCTCGGACAAGATCATGCAGGAGAACATGGAACGCCTTGAAACCATGGATCTGAAGAAGGCTGTAACACCTGCACTGTATGCCTATGACGGCATTGCATACCAGTATCTTGCACCGGAGGCATTCAGTGATGATGAGATTGCATATGTGCAGAACAACCTGCGCATTCTTTCGGCATTCTATGGTGTTCTGAAACCGATGGATGCGGTGACGCCGTATCGTCTGGAAATGCAGGCAAAAGCATCCATCGGAAACAGTGCTGATCTCTATGATTTCTGGAAGGACAGCCTGTATGAGGAGGTTCAGGATGACAGCCATGTCTTCATCAATCTGGCTTCAAAGGAATATTCTCGCTGCATAGAGTCATATCTTCAGTCTGGTGACAGATATATCACCTGCATCTTCGGTCAGATGGAAAAGGGAAAGGTTGTTCAGAAGGGAGTCTATGCCAAGATGGCAAGGGGAGACATGGTGTGCTGGATGGCACAGAATGAGATCGAGGATCCTGAGGATCTCAAAGGCTATGACAGGCTTCACTTTCGGTATGAAGAAGCGCTGTCATCCCATGATACATACGTATTCCTGAAGGACTGACATTATCTGTGCTTTGCAGGCATACAGCCATAGCCGGCAAAATGGCTATGGTTTTTTCATGCCTTCTGCCGGTATTTTGAAGCCTCTGACTTAAACTCCCAGTTGAAGTCTGGAGATGAAAAATTCAAACTACAGGATGATTCATTAGTGGAAAATGCTTTCCTATAATTCGCTTGCAGGGGATCAGCGCGTGGGAAGAAAAGCAGAAAAGAAAAAACAGGCAGAGATTCACTGGGAAGCTGTTGGTCAGCGTATGGCAGAAATCAGACAGATCAGAAATATGAAGCAGAGCGACCTGGCTGAAGAACTTGACTGTACCGTGACACACTACAGCGATATGGAACGTGGGAAAAAACATTTCTCCCTGAACATTGTCATGCTGTTTGCGGAAGCTACCGGTGGGTCCATGAACTACATCATGTATGGAAAGGGTCCCCGCTGGCTGAGTGAGGTCGAAGAGCAGGAACCGTCGGAGGCAGAAGCGGAGATTGTGAAAGAAAAAGAAGTCTCCATACAGCCGTCTCTGGACAGGATGCTGAAGGGACTGACTCCGGAACATCAGGCTGCCGCAAGGAAATGTGCTGTCACGGTGATCAATACCCTGAAGCAGTCAGAGAAAGTCAAACGCTGAGCATATTCACGGATCATGGCGGATATGCTTTTTACTTTCTGTGCTGCAGTATGATACAGACATGGAGGTAAGACTTATGTTCACATTCAATCATTTCAACTTCAATGTGAAGGATCTCGATACAAGCCTGAAGTTCTATCAGGATGCTCTGGGACTGAAGGAAATCAGCAGGAATGAGACAGAGGATTTCATCATTGTCTTCCTGGGAGACGGGCATACCGGATTCCGTCTGGAACTGACATGGCTCAGGGACCGGAAGGAACCGTATGATCTTGGCGAGCAGGAGTACCATCTTGCCATGACGACGGATAACTATGAAGAAGCTCATGCATGGCATGAGAAGAACCACTGGATTGTCTTTGAAAATCCGAAGATGGGAATCTATTTCCTGGAGGATCCGGACGGATACTGGATTGAGATTGTCAGGGATGGCTCCTACATGGAGGAGCATACAAGATGAATCTTTCCATTGGATCCTTTGTATGGGGTGTGAAGCGTATTGATACGGAGACAGAGTTCTGGTCAAAGGCTTTGGACTATCAGGTGACATACCGGGATGTGGATTTTGCCATCCTGAAGCCAAAGGATGGAAAGGAAGGCATACAGCTGTCACTGAAGCAAGTGACTTCAGATCATGCAAGAAGGCATCACATGGATCTCTTTACGTATGATCAGAAGGCAGAGGTAAACCGGCTTCTTGCATTAGGTGCATCCAGGAAGAAATGGAACTATGAACCGGATGCGGACTATGTTGTGCTGGAGGATCCAGACGGAAATCCCTTCTGTGTGGTGCAGAAGGGATGACAGCTGAAAATCTCACAGGAAGACTGAAAGACATCGGGAAAGGAAGATGTGTGAATCCTGCATATGATTCAGCAAGGAAACACTAACGGAAGAATAAGAAAAAACGCTGATTTAATATCATATGGGGTTTGAGGATTGCATAACTTGGAGTAATAACGCAGCTTCATTTCTGTCTGCCATCCATCCCCTTTCTGAAAACTTCAAACTGTTCTTCATCTGGCAGCGTTTCCAGCAGTCCGCCAAAGGTCAGTGCATTACCGCAGCTTAAGAATGTCGTCCCGATTCCGCCGCCGAGTGCAGTATTCGGGCCAATGATCACAGCGATTACCAATACAGGAATACTGCCCACAAACAGATTGAACCACTTTGCATAAGTTGGATATGGTGTCAGTCCTTTTGCAAAAGCCTTAAACTGAACGATAAGCCCCGGCAGCCAGAATATGATCAGCAGAATCCATACAGGTAAGCAGAACCAATAGATCATCGGTTCGGCGGCTTTGTCAGCAAGTGCAGGATCAAGGCTGTAGATGTACTTATATGCCATATTCAGAAGCCCCGCGTTCATGTGGCAACCGATGGGTGCAAGCCAAATATAGCCAAAGATGCTGGTCCGATAGATATATGCGTACTTCGGCGCAGCATCCGCCATCAGCCTATAGATTGCAAAGAATGCCAGACCTTCCAGGAACAATCCGATCATGCCCAACAAGCTGCCTGCGATTAGCTGCCAATCCGCAAGATTCGGCGCATTCGCCATTACGCTCGCCGCCATATTCGATGTGGGCAGCCCCTCGCCGTAGCCAAGGAAAAAGTCACCGATACCGGTCATGATAGAAGCAATCAGGCCGATGGTCAGGAGCTTTTTGATTCGCATTCTGTCAAGATTATTATCACTACCGATTATGTTCATTCTCTGTACCTCCATGAACTATCATCCATATGTTTTCATATTCTTTCCATAATTTCAGACCTATCCGACGCCATGGCAGCCAGATATGCCATGAATCGCAGTACGATCATCCCGGCAGACCTGAACCTGTTTCGGATTATTTATTTTTGCCTGTATTACTGTCTTTTCTGCAGAAATCAAAGTCACACTTTTCTCCGCCTTTGCCAAGCGTCTGCGTCCTTCTGAAGCCGACCTTTCTGAGATTACGATAGGTGATGTCATTGCTGTCGCAAAAGTATGTGCATACTTCCGGATAACCGGCAATATCGCAGCAATCT
>OMUX01000302.1 GCA_900314345.1 uncultured Erysipelotrichaceae bacterium
AAGGCTTCCGCATGAAGCTGTCATTCATGGACTCGCACCGGACGGCGGTCTGTATGTACCGGAGAGTCTCAATGTTCATTTTGATGTCAACGACTTCCTGGACAAGGATTACCAGGGCATTGCCGAAGTGATCCTTTCCGCCTTCCTGGATGACTATCCGAAGGAAACAATCCAGGCATGTGTCAGGAATGCCTACGATGAAAAGTTCGACACGAAGAAGATCGTGCCGCTGAAACAGACACAGGATGGTTATCTGATGGAGCTGTTCCACGGGCCTACCAGTGCCTTCAAGGATCTTGCGCTGACCATCCTGCCGCACCTGCTGACAAGTGCCTACCAGCTGGAAAACCGGAAGGACATGATTGCGATCCTCACCGCCACAAGCGGCGACACCGGCAAGGCTGCACTGTCCGGCTTTGCGGATGTCCCCCACACAACCGTTACGGTCTTCTACCCCACTGACGGTGTTTCGCCGGTGCAGAAGAAGCAGATGCAGACGGCAAGAGGAAACAATGTATGTGTGTATGGTGTGGAGGGAAACTTCGACGACTGCCAGCGCATGGTCAAGGAAGCATGCAGCGATCCTGGTATCCTGCCAAAAAGCGGCAATGTAACGATCTCCTCCGCCAATTCCATCAACATCGGCCGTCTGATTCCGCAGATGGTCTACTACTGGAACAGCTATGTACAGCTGGTGAAGAACGGCACCATCAAAGCCGGTGAGGAAGTCAGTTTTGTTGTCCCGACCGGAAACTTCGGCGACATCCTGGCAGGTTATCTTGCAAAGTGCACCGGGCTTCCCGTAAAGACGCTGATCTGTGCCAGCAACACCAACAATGTCCTGACGGACTTCCTTGAAACAGGCACCTACAGTGTGCACAGACCTTTCCATATGACGATGTCCCCTTCCATGGACATCCTGATTTCCAGCAACCTGGAGCGGCTTCTGTACCTCGAAAGCAATGACGATGCAGAACTGACTGCTTCTTTGATGAAGCAGCTGAAGGAAGAAGGAAGCTACACGGTTCCAGAGGAACTGCTGCAGAAGATCCAGCAGGATTTCAGGGGATACTGGACCAGCGAAGAGGAATGCCGGAAGGTGATCCATGATCTTTATGAAAAAGAAGGAACACTGATCGACCCGCATACCGCAGTTGCTTATCACGCCATGGAAAAATACAAAGCAGAAGGAAATACAGAGACCTGCGTCGTACTGTCCACGGCAAGTCCCTTCAAGTTCAGCAGGAATGTCCTTTCCTGCATCAGCCAGGATGTTCCGGAAGATGACTTTGCATGCATGAAGATGCTCGCGGAAAAGACGGGGCTGACTGTCCCGGCAGGTCTTGCAGAGCTTGAAAGTCTGCCGGTGCGCTTTACGGAAACCATTCCGGTGGAAAAAGGCATGGCCGTCATCCGGAGAAGACTGGAGGAGGTCAGCCATGATTGAGCTGCGCGTGCCGGCAACAACCGCCAACCTTGGCCCCGGCTTTGACTGCCTGGGCATGGCTTTGAGTCTGTATAATACCTTCACGATCGAAGCAAGCGAGGAAATGATCTTCGAGAATGTGGAGGAGCGTTTCTGCAATGATGACAACCTGTTCCTCAAAGCCTTCCGCAAGGCAGGCGGGAAGAACCTGAAAGTACGCTTTGACTGCGAGGTTCCTGTTTCAAGAGGCCTTGGCTCCAGTGCCTCAATGATCTGCGGCGGAATCCTTGCCGCAAAGCTGCTTCATGAAAGTGCCCTTTCTCCCATGGAGGAATTCGAGCTTGCCTGTGAAATGGAAGGGCATCCCGACAATGCGGCGCCCTGCATGTTCGGCGGTCTGACGGCATGTCTGAAAAAGGATGACGGCTCCTATCTCTTCCGGAAGATGAAGACGGCGGAAAACCTGTTCTTCACTGCCTTGATCCCCGATGTAGAGGAATCCACGGAACAGGCACGTTCCATTCTGCCGAAGCAGTACAGCAAGGAAGATACAGCCGCCTGCATCTCCCATGGCATCCTGATGGTGGAGGCATTGAACAGAGGCGATCTGGACCTGATGAAGGAAGCTTCAAAGGACAGGATTCATGAACCATATCGGAGCACACTGATTCCCCATTACACCGATGTCAGGAACATCTGCACTGCAGAAAACAATGTTCTGCTGATCAGCGGCAGCGGTTCGACACTGCTGTGCATCGGACTGGAGCCTTTGTCCAGAGATGCAGAGAATGAAATCAGGAAGCTTCCGGAAAACTGGAAGATCAGGAAACTGCGCCCGGCAGGCGGCGCTGAAGTACAGGAGAACGGTTTATGGCATCCGATTATCTGATTGTAAACAAGAAGATCCTGCCGGATTATCTGGAGCAGGTCATTCAGGCAAGGGAGCTTCTGAGCAGCCGCGAAGTCAGCACGGTCACCGAAGCCGTGAAGATCGCCGGCATTTCCAGGAACACCTACTACAAATACAAAGACTACGTCTTCCTTCCGGAAGAAGTTCAGAATGCAAGAAGAGCCGTGCTCTCCCTGATCCTGAAGGATGAACACGGTGCCCTTTCCGAAGTGATTTCCGTTCTGTCCAGCCTGATGGCAAGCATCATCACGATCTCCCAGTCCGTGCCGGTTGCTGGCAAGGCATCCATCATCATCACTCTGGATATCTCACGCATTACCGGCAGTGCAGAGGACATGATCACAAGACTCAAGAGCATTCATGCCGTGACATCCGCGCATCTGGATGCGATCGACTGAATCAGCCCGGAATGCTATGATACATAGGCAAAGGAGAAAACACTGAATGGTAATCATTGAAATGCAGGATGGCGGCGTCATCAAGGTCGAGCTCGAACATGAACA
>OMUX01000031.1 GCA_900314345.1 uncultured Erysipelotrichaceae bacterium
GGGATGCAGCAGTCAGGGCTGTTGAAAGGCACATTGCTCCAAAGAAGCTTTCCAGCACCTTCTTCCGTGCCATCCATCCGGTGATCAGGCCGATTGCCGCACTGGTGATGGCATAGATGGGCCAGGTATCGTACAGAATGGATGTAATGATATTTGTACCGATGCCGAGCAGAACGCCGCAGTACGGGCCGAACATATATGCCGCAAACACCGTGCCGGCAGAATCCAGCCACATCGGCAGATTCAGGTCTGCCGCAAGACGGCTGCCGGCGATGTTCAAAGCAAGACATGCTACAGTAATGATGATCTGGTAGAAAACCTGTTTCAGTTCCTTGCCTTCCATAGCTTCCCTCTTCTTAACTGATTTATTCGATTCTTGCATGAAACAGGATGGGTCAGCCGTCTGCAGGCGTAAAAAGCATAATGCTGGCACAATCGGAATTGCATGCTCTGAAAATCAGTTAAGATTGTTCTAGAGCGGAGCAGGATCATGCGTATTGCAATTGTTGATGACAGTGAAAGGGACAGGAATGAACTGACAGATATCCTGAAGGATGTCTGTGTGAATCTGAAGTGCACGGTGAAAAACGATGCTTTTCCATCCGGGGATGAGCTTCTTGCAAGATTCATGCCGAATCTGTACACAGCGGTCTTCCTGGATATCTGGATGAACGGCAAGGACGGCATTGAAACCGCACAGGCAATCCGCAGGAAAGATCCGGATGTGAAGATCATCTTCGTGACGGACAGCGGCGAACATATGCCGGAAGCCTTTGATGTCCATGCCTTCCAGTACCTCAGGAAATCCCCTGATCAGGCATATCTGAGGGAAAAGATCACGCAGATCATGCAGGATATCCTCTGCAGGATGCCGGATCAGTCAGATGACTTCTTCCGCTTCACCGCCGACAAAAGAGACTGGTCCCTTTCCTTTGATCATATCCTCTGCCTGGAAAGCAGCGGACACTATACGATCATCACGGATGAAAGCGGCAGGAAATACAGGATCCGCATGACATTCCATGAAGCTGAGGATTCCCTGCACCATGATCCGCGCTTTCTCTGCATCAACAGAGGCATCATCATCAACATGGATCATATCGTCCGCTTTGACAAGGCAACATGTTCCCTGCCCCATGGCATCACATTCCCCGTAAAGGTACGCAGACAGAAGGATATTGATGAACTGCGTCAGAACTATATCTTCAGCAGGCTGCACAGTGAGATGAAAGAGGAGGAACAGGACGGTGAACAGGACTGACTACCTGATTGAACTTGTCATGGAACTGGAACTCTTTCCGGCCGCTGCCATCTGCTTTTTTCCCATGCATCAGAGCATGCGGTTATCCAGAAGGAAAACCGGTCTGTTCGTTATGCTCGTGCTTTGCGGCATGATCCCCTTTGCATCCTGGCTGGATGTATACCATACACTTTCCTACAATGCCCTTGCATTGCCGATCCTTGCCGTTTCCTTTCTTCTGTACCATTATTCCCTGAAGGTCCACATCAGCCAGTCTCTGAGCGTGTTCTTCTTCACCTGTGTCCTTTTCGGCTTCATCAATAACTTTGCAAACGGCATTGATGCAATCATGCATCCGGAAAGCGATCTGGAGCACTTCAGCATGGAGGCCGCCGTCATACAGCTGCTGCTCAGCTTTCTTTCGGCAGGGATGCTTTATCAACCGCTCCGCAAATATGGAGGTTATCTGATCACCAGGTTCAGAAACCACATGGTATGGTTTTTCACAGTCTTTATCTTCTCCCTGCTGCTGGCGTGCAACATACTCTTTGTTCTTCACTACTATGAAACATTGTGGATGCACAATGTCATGTACATCTACTGGACGGTGCTTGTCCTGATCTTCATCCTGTTCCTCTCTTTCTGCGTCTGCTTTTATTTCATTGTCAGAGGAATGCTGAAGGATGCAGAGACAATGGAAAGAAACCAGATTCTGGAAGCAGAGAAGGTTCAGTACAGGCTTCAGCAGAAATATCTGGATGATACAGCAAGGACAAGGCATGACTTCCGGCAGACCGTGCGCACTCTGCAGGTCATGGCCAGGGAAGGCAATATGGAAGAGCTGAGTGCCTATCTGGACAGTTATGCCGGTACGATGCCGGAAAACAATATCCAGGCATTCTGCAGCAACGAAGCACTGAATGCCATCCTGAACTACTACAGTCTTGCCGCTTCCGATTCCGGAATCCGCATGGACATCCGGGTTTCCCTTCCTCAGAACTGTCCCGTCAGGGATGTGGATCTCTGCAGCATTACGGGCAATATCCTGGAGAACGCGTTTAATGCATGCCTGCAGATTCCGTCAGAAGACAGATATATCTGCCTGACCATGAAGGTCATGTATGAAACGGAACTGTATATCTCGGCAGTCAACAGCTGTCCAGAAGACCATAAGGGAAGCAGGACATCGGGTCATGGCATCGGTCTTTCCTCCATTCAGTCCATTGCTCAGTCTTATGGCGGACAGGCACAGTTCCGTCAAAAGAAGAATCAGTTCTATACGGATGTTGTTCTTGATGTCTGGGAAGGAAAAATCACTACACGAAACTGAAGCCGTTCAGATATTCATCTGACGTCTTCATTGTAATAAGATAATGGAAATCATTAAAGCAGGCTGTATGATCCAATGATCAGACAGCCATGAGGGTGCAGGGTGATTGTATGAAAAAGAAACGGAAACCGTGCAGACAGCAGCAGATCAAAATCATCTGGAAGATCTGATTCCTGAAAAAGTCGTTGAACCGGAATTATCCAGATTCCGCCGGGTTGTGGAAATCTGCTTTGCGGCAGTGTTTTTCTGCTATGTTCTTCTGGTATGCACGGCTGTGCTGTACCCACAGGAAAACTTCTCCTTCTTCAAAGGAAATGCCGAAGCACTGACAACCGGCTTTGTCATCAAGGATACCGGAGAATCCATCACCATACCGCGGCACAATGACAGCCGTTATAACGAAGGCATCACCATAGAAGGAACCCTGCCGGGTGACATTCAGGATGAAGATTACCTGATGATCTCTCTTGCCCATCAAGACTGCCAGGTCATCATCAACGGAAACACAGTTTACAACTACGAATATACGAAGGAGAAGGAAGAAAACAGCAGCGTTTTCTCGACATTGTCCAGCTACAATGCAATGATCCCCCTTTCTTCAGAAGATGCCGCAGGCACCATTGAAATCACCTATGCCGGTGAATTTCCGGAATATGCATCCAATATCGGACGGATTCAGATCGGAACATACGGTGCATTGATCGGATCCCTTCTGCAAAGAGCAGGCCTGAGCTTTGTCTTCGCCTCCATGTCCCTGGTCCTGGGGCTGTTCATGACAGTCATCGGAGCAGTTCTTGCCATCCGGAAGAAACAGACTGCTGTCTTCCACATCGGAACATTTGCCATCTGTATATCCCTGTGGATTCTGTGTGAATCCAGCATGCGCCAGATCTATATGAAAGATCTCAGTGTCGGCTTCTATCTGACCATGAGCAGCCTGTCGTTGTGCTGTACGCCGCTGCTTCTGTTCTTCAATGAAATGCAGTTCAACCGCTATCACAGGCTTTACTACAGTACCGCGGCAGTGAACCTGGCTGCGGCAGTTCTGTTCTTCCTGCTGCAGATTACCCATATCCTGAACTACATGTATACGCTGAAGTACATGCAGGCAGAGATGGCACTGACCGCATTGATTGCCATCATTACCATCATCAATGACCTGCGCAAGAAGAACCCGACCTATCTTGGCCGGGCATTCATCGCCGGCATCGGCGCCCTTTCCCTTGCGGCATTGCTCGAAGTCATCAACATGTGGCGCAGCCTGAACAACACCAGAGGCCAGCTGACCGGCCTGGGACTGTTCCTGTTCCTGGTATCCCTGACCTATACTGCAGTGCGTGCACTTGCCATGCATATGAAGACACAGCAGAATGAAGTCATCAAGTCCAAGGAACAGACGGAGGAAATGGGCATTCAGCTTGTCACAACACTGGTCAATGCCGTTGATGCCAAGGATCCCTATACCAACGGACACTCCAACCGTGTTGCCATGTATGCAAGAGAGATTGCCAAGCGGGATGGCAAGTCAGAGTACTATCAGAACAGACTCTTCTACATGGCAATCGTTCATGATATCGGAAAGATCGGCATCCCGGATCAGATCCTGCAGAAGCCCGGCAGGCTGAGTGATGATGAATTCAGCGTAATCAAGACACATCCCCTTCAGGGTTTTGAGATTCTCTCTGATGCAACACAGATTCCATGGATTGTCATCGGTGCCCGCTGGCACCATGAACGCTATGACGGCAAGGGTTATCCGGATGGGCTTGCAGGAGAACAGATTCCTGAAGAGGCGCGCATCATCGCCGTTGCGGATGCCTATGATGCCATGACCAGCGATCGAGCATACAGAAGCCGCATGGATCAGCAGAAAGTCAGATCCATCATTGAAGAAGGAAAAGGAACACAGTTTGATCCGCACTTTGCGGACATCATGATCCAGATGATCGATAATGACAAGGAATACAACCTTAAGGGAAGCACGGGCAATGATCTGCTTGGCATTGTCAATCTGAGCCTGTTATTAGACAGGGGGCTTCAGGGCAAGGGTGCCTTCACCACGGACAGCGACAGCTTCCGCCAGATCTATCAGTTCCTCAAGAAATACGCCAGAAGAAACAACACCGGCGTACAGCTTGTCCTCCTGACCCTGCAGGGCAAGGATTCTCATTGTGATCTTGACGCTGCATCCGTGCAGCTGGCGGATGTGATCAGGAACACCATCCGTCAGTCCGATATCATGACACAGCTGAATGAAGCACAGTACATGATCATCCTGACCGACACAAGCACAGAAAGTGCTGAGACTGCCGTCATCCGCATCATCAACAGATTCGAAGC
>OMUX01000143.1 GCA_900314345.1 uncultured Erysipelotrichaceae bacterium
GCTTCATCTGTGATCATGGTGTCATCCATGCACAGACGATACACTCTTTCCAGCCACTTCCTTGCACCGTCCATGCCCTTGGCAGACCACGGCAGGCTTGCCTCCAGCGGTCCCATGAACATCTCATACACACGCAGTGCATCAGCGCCATGGCTGGCGACCAGCTCATCCGGGTTGACGACATTGCCCAGGGACTTGGACATCTTGACGCCGTTTTCACCCAGGATCATGCCCTGGTGGAACAGCTTCTGGAACGGTTCCTTGCATGAAACAACACCGCAGTCATAGAGAACCTTGTGCCAGAATCTTGCATACAGAAGATGCAGCACAGCATGCTCGGCACCGCCGATGTACAGATCCACCGGCAGCCAGTGATCCATGAGCTTCTTGTCTGCCAGTGCCTTGTCATTGTGAGGATCCAGATAGCGGATGTAGTACCAGCATGAGCCAGCCCACTGCGGCATGGTGTTGGTTTCACGTCTTCCCTTTACGCCATCGATTTCCACATTGATCCAGTCCGTGCAGTTGGCCAGCGGCGACTCACCGTCTTCACTCGGCTGATAGTTTGTCGTAGCCGGCAGCTCCAGCGGCAGATCATCGAGTTCAACAGTCCTTGTCGTGCCGTCTTCCATGTGGATGATGGGAATCGGCTCACCCCAGTATCTCTGTCTGGAGAACAGCCAGTCCCTGAGCTTGTACTGTACCTTTGCGTTGCCGCAATGATGCTCTTCCAGCCATGCAATCATGGCGTTGATGGCATCCTGCTTGTTCATGCCGTTGAGCCATTCACTGTTGATGTGTGTGCCATCCTGTGTCCAGGCAGCCTCTTCCACATCCCCTCCTGCAAGCACCGGAACGATCGGCAGACCGAACTTCTTTGCAAAAGCAAAGTCTCTGTCATCATGGGCAGGCACAGCCATGATGGCACCGGTACCGTAGGTGCTCAGTACATAGTCGGAGATCCAGATCGGAATGGCCTTCCCGTTGACCGGATTGATGGCATAGGCACCCGTGAACACACCGGTCTTGTCCTTGTTGAGGTCTGTGCGTTCCAGATCACTCTTCTTTGCGCATTCCTTCTGGTATGCCTCAACCTCTGCCTTATGCTCGGCTGTAGTGATCTCATTGACAAATGGATGTTCCGGAGACATGACGCAGTAGGTTGCACCGAAGAGGGTATCGCACCTTGTGGTGAACACCGTGAATTCACGGTCGGTATCCTTGATTTTGAAGACAACCTCGGCACCGGTGGACTTGCCGATCCAGTTGCGCTGCATCTCCTTGGTGCTTTCCGGCCAGTCGACGGTATCCAGATCCGCCAGCAGCTGCTCCGCATACTCTGTAATGCGCAGCACCCACTGCTTCATCATCTTCCGGACAACCGGATAGCCGCCGATCTCGCTCTTGCCGTCAATGACTTCCTCATTGGCAAGCACTGCCCCAAGCTTCGGGCACCAGTTCACCGGCATCTCTGCTTCATATGCCAGTCCCCTGTTGTACATCTGCAGGAAGATCCACTGCGTCCACTTGTAATACTCCGGATCACAGGTACGGATTTCCCTGTCCCAGTCATAGGAGAAGCCAAGGGACCTGATCTGATCACGGAAGTGATCGATGTTCTTGTAGGTGAATTCACCCGGATGATGTCCGGTCTTCAGGGCATACTGTTCTGCCGGAAGTCCGAAGGCATCAAATCCCATCGGATGCAGGACATTGTATCCCTGCTGTCTTTTCATGCGGGCAACGACATCCGTAGCGGTATAGCCTTCCGGATGACCGACATGCAGTCCCTGTCCGGACGGGTACGGGAACATGTCCAGGACATAGTACTTCGGCTTGCTGAAATCATAGCCGTCCGTCTTGAAGGTCTTGTTGTCCTCCCAGTACTTCTGCCACTTCTTTTCAATCTGCTGATGATCGTACATGATCTTCCTCCTGCGTCTTTCTCAACAAAAAAGACGTCTTCATCATCTAAGGACGTCTTTCAACGCGGTACCACCTTAGTTCATGTCATAAGACATGCGCCTTGTTTGATCCATGGATAACGCCCATGGCGTGCGGCTGCTCCGAAGCTGAGTTCACATGCAGTTCCTGCAGCCTTGCACCAGACGGCTGCTCTCTGTGGAAGAACCTCTCACGCTACTGCTGCTTCATCTTCACAGCAAGGCTATTCTAGCATGATTTGCCGGTTGTGCAATCTCACTCTTTGACAACAATGCCAAGGAGGGAAACAAGCTCCACTGCCTGGGAAGCATTGACGATCATGCCGGGCACACTCTGCGGGTTGACGGAGATGCCCTGCAGTGTACTGTCTGAGAAATCCAGATCCTTGAGCTGCGTTCCCAGAAACTCCGTATGCACAAAGATATCTTCCGAAAGCTGAAGGCCGTTGATGCGGCAGTCATTCATGGCGGCATCCGTGAAATCACAGGAGGAAAGCAGCACATGCCTGATCGATGCACCGTTCAGATTCAGGTATGAGCACCGGCAGCCTTCCATCTTCACATGCTGGAAGGAGGAAAGCGAGCAGTCTGTTCCGATCAGCCTGCAATGACGGAATACCACCCTTCTGAGACTTGTTTCCGAAAAGTTCATATTTGAGAGATCACAGCCCTCAAAGATCACATCCGCAAGATCCAGGCTTCGCATACTGCCGGTGAATGTCACATGGTCAAAGCGGCATTCACTGAAGCGCATGCCCTGCACATCATCCAGTGCACACTCTGAAAAACACTTCCCGTAAATCCTGTCTTCCCTGGTCAGATCGCTGACGCTTCCAGGGATCTGATCTTCATGAAAGGAAGGCTCGTCAATCACATTCTTCTTCATTCAATGGCAAGCTCCAGAATCAGCTCTGCTGCCTTCACAAGATCATCGGTTCTTGTCCATTCCTGTGTGGTATGGCAGTTGTTCATGCCGCAGGCAATGACCAGACCCCTGATGTCATGTTCCGCCAGATGATTGTTGTCGCTTCCCCCGAAGGTATCCTCAAATCTGCAGGGGATGCCAAGCCTTTCGCAGGCTGCCTTGTAGCGCAGGCTGACGGCTTCATCTTCCTTCGTCCTGTAGGCAGGAAACATCTCCTGGAAGGAATACGCAGTCTTTCCGCTGTATTCTTCCGATACCTTGTCAAAGGCAGATACAATCACATTCTTCCAGTGTTCCGCCCTTGCATTGTCCATGGAACGGATTTCTCCTTCCAGATGCACAGCATCCGGAACAATGTTCTTTGCCGTTCCGCCGGAGATCATGCCAAGGTTCAGCGTACTGACTTCATCGACATGGCCCTGCGGGATTTCAGAGACTGCCTTGGCCATGATGGCAATGGCGTTGATACCGGTTTCCGGATTGAAACCGGCATGAGCTGCTCTTCCCTTTACATCAATCGTGAACTGAATGATGGCCGGGGCTGCCGGTGCGCAAAGACCGATGGGACCCGAGTCATCCAGGACATATGCCATCCTTGCATGGATTCTTTCATAGTCCAGGTATGCTGAGCCTCTTGCATAAGGTTCCTCAGCCACCGGGAAGATGATTTCAAGATCCGGATGGGAAAGGTGCTGTTCCTGGATCACCGTGAGCATTTCCAGGATCTCTGCAAGACCGGCCGCATCATCCGCGCCAAGCACAGTGGTCCCGTCGCTTGTGATCAGACCGTCTTCATGGAAGACTGCCTTCTTCCCGTTGCCTGGCTTGACCGTATCCATGTGCGAGGCAAACAGCACCGGTTCACCAGCCTTGCTGCCTTTGAGATACCCGTACAGGTTTCCGGCTGTTTCTCCCGTTCTGCCGCTGACCGGCTTCAGCTGTTCCCCGGCATTGTCTTCAAAGACTTCCAGGCCAAGATCCTGAAGCTTCTTCTTCAGGTAATCACGCATTGCATTTTCATGGAACGATTCACTGTCAATACTGACAAGTGTCCTGAACTGTTCCAGCAGACGTTCCTTGTCAATCATCATTTCATCCTCCAGAGCTCATCCTGCAGGGAGTGGATGGTGTCATCCACTTCCTTGATTGTCTGACGTACTTCGTTGATCGTGTCATTGATCCTGGACTGGGTCATGATATCCGTGATCATATTGTCCATGGCATAGTCCATGACATGCAGTGTCATGCCATCATCCCCGTCAATCCGGTAGTCCAGTCCGGTTCCGTTGAGCATGATGGAAAATTCCTGCAGATACTGATATCCCTGGTCGATCAGTTCCTGTGCATCGTTCATGTATCCCCGCTTGATCGCTGTCACGACAGCCTTTCCGCCAAGAATATCCGCAATGCCCCAGCCTTTTGCCTTGTTCAGCTTCTCCAAGGCACGCTCGAGGTATTCCTCTGCTTCACTTCCGGTATCAATCGCCTTCCAGATTTCAACTTCCGTTGCCATAGTATATTCACTCTCCTGCTGTATAGGTTCCTGTCAGGACATCACTGTCAATGATGTTTCCTTCTGCACCGTCAGCCACATCCAGCATCCCTGCAATTGCATCAATGTCATTGCCGCCTTGATCAAAATGAATGTCAGGCTCTT
Organism: uncultured Erysipelotrichaceae bacterium; assembly: GCA_900314345.1. Taxonomy (GTDB): domain Bacteria; phylum Bacillota_I; class Bacilli_A; order Erysipelotrichales; family Erysipelotrichaceae; genus Bulleidia. The sequence goes on from OMUX01000143.1 coordinate 4,526, forward strand.
TGTCAGGGTGTTTCTTCAGTGCATAGACATAGACATTATAATGATGCGTACCGCCTGGCGGGTAGGGACCGATGTATTCGCTGCTGTCTGCCTTTCCTGGCTCAAGACCGCTTCCGATGATGCCGGACTGATACCAGTGCAGCCAGCTGCCACCGTCCGGATCAATCATGACGACAGTATATTCCGATGCACCGTCTACATACTGCCAGTGCAGATCCGGTGATCGATTGTCTCCATTGGCAGTGTTGGTGATTACACTGTTCCATACACCATCCACAAG
>OMUX01000007.1 GCA_900314345.1 uncultured Erysipelotrichaceae bacterium
GGCTCCAGGGCAAGGGCTCTGGCAATAGCTGCACGCTGCTGCTGCCCGCCGGAAAGCTGTGCAGGATAGTAGTCTGCACGCTCCTCCATGCCAACCTTCCTGAGCATGGCCATGCCTTTCTCCTTTGCCTTCTCTGCGTCCACCTTCCTTGCAACGGTCAAACCAAGTGTGACATTCTGCAATACTGTCTTATTGGCAAAAAGGTTGTAGTTCTGGAAGACAAAACCGGTATGCATGCGGATGTCCGCCATTTCCTTCTTTGTGATGTCCTTTAAGGAATGTGTGGTGTCATCAAATGTGATCGTTCCCCCGTCTGCCTTCTCCAGGAAGTTGATGCACCGGAGCAACGTTGTCTTGCCGGAGCCGGAAGGACCGATGATGGATACCACCTCGCCCTTCTGTACCTCCAGGGAAACATCCTTCAGCACATCCAGGGTTCCGAATGTCTTCTGAATATGTTCAATCTTCAGTACAGCCATCAGTGCGCCTCCTTTGCCTGATACCGGTTCAGGCGCTTTTCCACCCTGTGCTGGATCATGGTGATGATGGAACAGAAGATGAGGTAGACAATGGCAACCTCAATATACAAAGGCATGAAACGATATGTTCTGCCGGCAATCCTCTGGGTTGTCATGAACATTTCAACCACCGTGATGTTTGCGGCAAGGGATGTATCCTTGAGCAATGAAATCAGGGAATTGGATAATGCAGGGAATGCAGTGCGGAAAGCCTGCGGCAGAACAACCTGTGCCATGATCTGCCAGAAGGAAAGACCCACGCAGTATCCTGCTTCACTCTGTCCGGGATCCACAGCTTCAAGACTTCCTCTGAGGGTTTCAGCCATGTATGCACCTTCACAGATGGAAAGACCCACTGCCGCAGCCGCGAAAGCATCCACCCGGATGCCAAGAGCCGGAAGACCATAGAAGATAATCGCCAGCTGCACCAGCAATGGCGTGCCGCGGATCAGCCAGATATAGAATCTTGCGATCTGTCTCAGCACAGGCACCTTTGCATACTGCACCAGTGCTGTAATCAACGCAATGATCAGTCCAAAGGAAAAGGCGATGATCGTCAGCGGTATTGTTGTCCTGATGCCAGCCATCAGGATCTTCCCGAAGGAATCCGTCAGAATGCCCCAGAGTTCACTGTCCATGCCTTTCCTCCTTTAATATGCATGTATTATTAACACAGCCTGCGCCGCAGGTCCAATACATTGCCTGCATATACCGGTATTCATGCAGGGAATGACATTCCCTGAAAACAAACATCCCCGTATTTCACAGGGATGCATTGCTTATGATTTCTTCTTGTACAGCCAGTTGCCAAGGCTTTGGATGAACTGGGTGAAGATGACCAATGTCGTAACAAGATACGGAATGGAACAGGACCGTCAGCCCTGCAGAATTCATTCACCGGCATTCAGAGCATCAGCTGCGGAAACTGATTTTCCGGATCATCTGCACCATTGGTACTTCAGCATATGGAACCTTGTCCAGTTCTTCAAACGAATTGTCATGGTAGAACTGCAGCAATTTTTCATTCTCATGACATTCGATCATAACGTAACGTCCGCCAACCGCTTCTTCAGCTGTGCCTATTACATTTATTGCCGCATCTACAAGATCTTTTCCAGCGACAGGATTAGATGAAATGGATGAATTCTTGGCCAGCTGTCCAATCAGATAACATGGAACAGCATTGATCCGATGCCCATGAATCTTAGAACTGAAGCCATCAAGTTCCTTCCGCTTTCTGCTGGAAAACGTTTCAGGCACTGTCAGGATGGTCAATGCCAGCGAAAAATATCCATAAATTGCAGGCGTCTTGTTCTTTTCTCTCATCCCCTCAGCATCGAATACCAAATAAGTCCTCGATTTTGACAGCCTCTCAAACTCTATGGCTCTGTTAATCAGGAAGTTCTCAATTTCTTTATCCTGTGCGCAGGAAAAAGATCCCAGCATCTTTAAGAGCACATCAATCTCAGCGTTTTCGCTTAATTCTTTAAGCTGGACAACCACTCCCTTACCAGTTTTTCTTCCTCTGATTTTTCCTTCGTTGTGCGTGGCTGCCCTAAAATTGGTTCCGGTTCTGAATTCATTACTTCTTCCAGCTTTTCGATTCCTTCCTGGCTGGTGACCATGAAAATCTTGTTGAATGAACTTGTTGCCATTGTTCAGCTCCTCCTTTCCTTCATCTGAAATCGCTTCTCTACTCTCAAAATACCCTGGATCATAGGTTTTGCAACAGGTTCCACCATTTTCTTCATACCGGCCAAAAGAAAAACGGAGATTATGGTGCAACCTCCGTTTCAGAAGAATCCCTGGTTCAGAACTTTACGTAGCTGCTTGCAGGCTTGAAGAGATTTGCCCTGGAGATGTCCTTGAGTGAAGATACACCGCACATCTTCATCGTATCCTTCAGTTCCTTGCCGATCTTCTCGGTATAAAGCTGTACGCCTTCTGCACCTCCGCCATAGACTGCTGTGACATACGGGCGTGCAATCAGCACTGCATCTGCGCCAAGTGCCAGTGCCTTGAAGACATCCACACCGGAACGAATGCCGCCGTCAACGAGCACCAGCATGGAATGATCCACTGCATCAACAATCTCTTCCAGTACTTCTGCTGTGGAAGGCGTCTGATCCTGGACACGGCCGCCATGGTTGGAAACAACGATGGCGCTGGCTCCTGCAGCCTTGGCATCCAGTGCACCCTTGACAGTCATGACTCCCTTGACGATGAACGGCTTTCCGGCCTTTGTAATGACTTCCTTCAGTTCATCCACGGTCTTGGATCCAGCAGGCGGAGTCAGTCCCTGCAGGAACGGCAGACCTGCCGCATCCACATCCATTGCCACAGCGAAGGAATCACTGTCCTTCACCAGGGCAAACTTCTCAGCCAGTGTATTGACATCCCATGGCTTGACGGTCGGAATACCTGCACCGCCGGCACCCTTGATTGCCTTTGTGGCAGCTTCCATGACCTTGGGATTGGTACCGTCGCCTGTAAAGGCAGCGATGCCTGCATCCTTGCATGCATTGACCAGGATGTCATTGTAGGCAATGTCATCC
>OMUX01000051.1 GCA_900314345.1 uncultured Erysipelotrichaceae bacterium
CACTGGTATGTTCCGGCGGAGCACCGCTTGCAGGCATTGCCATGGGCGGAGGACATCATAGAAAAGCCGCCCGCATCCTGAGCAATTGCTTCACATTGATTCTGATTCTCTCTGTCATCCTGACCTTCGTGTTCTATGCATCCGCACCAGCACTGCTGCGTTTCTTCGGTGCTTCGGATGACACCCTGCCCTATGCCCTTCCCTACAGCCGGATCTATATCCTTGGCACGGTGTTTGTCATGATTGCCTATGGCATGAACCTTTTCATTTCAGCCCAGGGTTTCTCAAAGACCGCCATGCTTTCCGTGACAATCGGTGCCCTCATCAATATTGCACTGGATCCCCTTCTCATGTTTGTCTTTGACATGGGTGTGGAAGGTGCAGCCATTGCCACAGACATCTCGCAGGCAGTCAGCTGTGTCTGGATCCTGTGCTTTCTGTTTGGAACGAAGACAAGGATTGCCATTCAGAGAGAATACATGAAGCTCGAAAAGGATATCTTCCTGCCCTGCCTGCAGCTGGGTCTTTCCACATTCATCATGATATCCACGGAGAGTCTTCTCTCCATTTCCTTCAACCACTCCCTGGCACAGTATGGCGGGGATATGGCAGTCGGTGCCATGACAATCATCACATCCCTGAGTTCATTAATTTCCATGCCGCTGCATGGGTTATGCCAGGGCGGAACACCGATCATCAGCTACAACTACGGTGCCGGAAAGACAGACCGTGTGAAGGAAGCATTCCGTGAAATGATCACGGCAGCCGTGATCCTGTGCATGACATTCTGGTGTCTGACCATGTTTACACCGAAGGTGATGGCTGCCATCTTCACTACTGACGAGGCTTTGATCAGCTATGCCGTCCGCTGCATGCACATCTATTTTGCCGTCATCTTCACAACGGCATTCCAGACCGTCTGCCAGCAGAGCTTTGTTGCATTAGGCCAGGCAAAGATCAGCATCTTCCTTGCATGTCTCAGGAAACTGATCCTGCTGATTCCGCTGATCTTCATCCTGCCGTTGTTTATTTCAGACAAGGTCTTTGCGGTATTCCTGGCAGAGCCTCTCAGCGACTTCATTGCGGCTTCCATCACCGCATACTGTTTCTTCCGCTTCTTAACGAACCTTAAGCCTGACCAGGAGACTTCTGCTTCTCAGGCAGTGAAGCAATGACAATAGCAATGAACATCAGCACGCAGCCCAGGATTTCCCGGAAGGACAGTGTCTGATGCAGGAAGACAAAACCAGCCAGTGTTGCAAACACGGATTCCAGGCAGAGCAGGATGCTTGCCACAGCGGGATCCGCATTTTTCTGTCCGATGATCTGCAGCGTATAGCCTCCGGCGCTCGAGAAAATGCCGGCATAGAGAATCGGCACTGCAGCAGAGGCAAAGGCGGAGAAGCTGATGCTTTCAAAGACCAGTGTGCCGATCAGGCATACAACGGAAGCCACGAAGAACTGGATGCAGCTCATGCGGATGCCGTCCACCTTTGGTGAGAAATGGTCAATGACAAGGATGTGGAAGGCAAAGCATACTGCATCGAGAAGTTCCAGGATATCACCGTACTGCAGGGTAAAGGAACCGGATGTCATACACAGGAAATACAGGCCGACAGCAGCCAGCACGACACAGCCCCAGATCAGTGGTCTTGTCTTCTTTCCAAGGAAGATTCCCAGTACCGGCACCAGCACACAATACATGGCGGTCAGGAATCCCGCCTTTGCTGTGGTTGTATAGATAATTCCCGTCTGCTGCAGCATGCTTGCGACAGCCAGGATCACGCCGCAGAGGATGCCACCCTTAAGAAGATCCTTCTGATGCCATGTTTCCTTTTCTTCTCCTCTGTTCTTCCTTGCCTTGTCAGCGTAGTGAACCACGGGAAGAAGAACAATGGCAGCGATCAGGTCACGGATGAAGTTGAATGTCCAGGGGCCGATGGAATCCATGGCAACGGACTGGGCTACAAAGGCATTGCCCCAGATGAATGCCGCAAGCAATAACAGCAGGCTGCTCTTTGTCCTACTCATGGTTTCCTTCCTCTTCTTCCTGGTCCACAAAGGCATGGTCGAATGTGATGACGGTATAAAGTTTCGGTTCATGATTATCCAGTGCAGTGTCAATTTTCTTTTTAATCTCTTCATTGCTTAAGGAAAAGCTGTAAGGCACAAGGACATCAAACACGAGATTGGTATGGGTATTGCCCGGCACCACGCGGAAGTCATGCATGGAAAGATCCGTTGAAATATTCCTCAGTGCATTCT
>OMUX01000294.1 GCA_900314345.1 uncultured Erysipelotrichaceae bacterium
CAAGATGCATCTGGTCTATCAGAAGCTGATGGCAAATACCTATCTTCCCAAGAAGGAAGAACCAGGCATTACGGAACTTCTGGAGAAGCTGACACCGAACAGCAGTGCTGCCTCTGAACTGACGGCATATGCGGCAGGACAGCTGGAATCAGACAAGCTCTATTTCCTGCTGCGCACCTACCTGAATGATCCGGATCAGGATGACAGACTCAGAATGCTTTCTGATTTTGAAGGCGATTTTATCTCCAATGCCGATCTGAAGAAGAGCTACCGGCTGACATTCAAGGAACCGGCAAAATACCGGACACCGTTCAAGAAGACCATGCACATGCATGATTACTTCTCCTTCATGAGCTATCTCTTTCGCCTCAGCGGCTATGCCGGATGGGTGATCCTGGTGGATGAAGCAGAACTGATGGGAAGACTCGGAAAGAAGGCACGTCTGAAATCCTATGGCAACATTGAGTGGTTTCTCAATCCGGAGGGTGCTCTGAAGAATACCTATACCATGTTTGCGTTTGCTTCATCCTATGAAGAGGATGTCATTGACCGCAAGCATGAGCTGCAGAACCTGGAGGAGGCACAGCTGGAAAATGAGGCAGACATCAAGACTGCCATCCGTGAGATTACCAGAGGCAAGCAGCTGAACCCGATGTCCAAGGATGAGATCCTTGCGATCTGCACGAAGATCATGGAAATGCATGCCCTGGCATATGAGTGGGATCCGGGGATCACACCGGAAGAGTTGATCCGTAAGGCCGGCAACAACGGATATCTGCTTCGCACAAGACTGCGTTCCATGATTGAGTATCTGGATCAGCTGTACCAGTACGGTACAGCAGATGAAACAGAGATCGGGTCGCTGAAAGAGGAATCCTATGATTCCGATACCGTATCCCTGGAGGATCTGGATGAACGTGTCAGTTCCTGAAGCTGAACCATCTTATTAAGCAACAATCTCTGCATAGTACAATGGCGTATACCTGTTCATGGTCTGCGCCATTTTGTTTTCCATGGCGGATTCAAACTCAGTACTTCCGCATGGTAAGATGTCTGCAGGAAGGAATGATATGAAAAAGCATAAAGTACTCAATATGATCCTGAGCGTTGCCGGCAGCTATGAGATCATCATAGGCCTGATCTATATTTTCAGCACGTTCATGACCAAGGATCAGCATGTTGCCCAATCACTGGCATACAGTACAGAGGAAATGACATACCGTTCCGTATCTGTTGGTATCAAGCGGATCTGGATCGGTATCCTTCTGCTTGGCATCAGTTGGTGCATGACGAGGTTTGTGAGATTGGGTAATGATTGAACTGCCCTTGTTCTGCAGATGTCTTCCATGGATGGCGCACGATAGGGGTGTTGCCAATCTGCTTCGAGATAACATAATTTTCTTGTAAACGGGCAAAACGTTTCTTGCAAGAAAAATATAATTATAAATTTGATGGAATCAATTGAGCTTATGACTATAATTTTCTTAGAGCGATAGATTTTATGCTTTACAAGAAAAATATAACTGCTTGAGAGGACGATGAATATGCTGATCGGAAGAGAAAAAGAAATACAGAAGCTCAACGAGCTTTATGAGAGCGATACAGCAGAACTTGTTGCGCTGTACGGGAGAAGGAGGGTAGGTAAAACCTTTCTGATTGATGAAGTATTCTCTGACAGAATGACATTCCATCATGCTGGATTGTCACCGATTGATGACAGATACAGTACCAAGGATCGTAAAAGAGGCAGGATGAAAGACCAGCTGGAGCATTTCTACAGATCTTTGGTATTGTGCGGAGCAGAGAAAGACAGAAAACCGGAATCCTGGCTCGAGGCATTTTATATGCTGGAAGATTTGCTGCAGAAGAAAGATGATGGAAAAAACAGGCAGCTTCTTTTCTTTGATGAGATTCAGTGGATGGATACGCCGAAGTCAGGATTCATGACCGGATTCGAAGCCTTCTGGAACGGGTGGGCATGCCACAGACATAACATTATGGTGATCGTATGCGGCAGCTCCAGCTCATGGGTGCTGGACAAGCTGGTAAATAACCATGGCGGTTTGTATGACCGGGTGACGTATTCCATCAACCTGGCTCCTTTCACACTGCAGGAATGTGAAAAGTACTTTGCGTCCAGGAATGTTGTGATGTCCAGATATGACATTGTGCAGTCCTACATGATGCTTGGCGGTATTCCATATTATCTGAAGTACATTGACAGAAAGCTGAGTCTGACCCAGAACATTGATGCGATGTTCTTTGAGGATCATGCAGTACTGAAGGACGAGTATGACAGACTGTTCTCTTCGCTGTTTACGAATCCTGACACAATGAAATCCATCATTGAAGCACTTGCTTCGAAGAACATGGGTCTTACAAGAAATGAACTGCTGGAAAGAACAGGAATTGCCAACAGCGGCGATTTTTCCAATCAGCTGAAAGCATTGATTTCAGGAACATTCATTATCAGATACTATTCCTTCGGTAATGGTAAAAAGCAGGAGTTCTATAAGCTGGTGGATCCGTTCTGTCTGTTCTATATCCACTTTGTCAAAGGAACGTTATCCGGCAGATCCATGAGCTGGGCGAATCTTTCTGACAGCGGTGCTGTAAATGCCTGGCGGGGATATGCGTTTGAAAACGTATGCTTCAATCATGTTCGGCAGATCAAGAAGGCACTGGGAATCAGCGGTGTTTCCACCAATGAGACTCTGTGGTCGAAAAAAGGAACTGAAGATACGAAGGGGACACAGATTGATCTGATCATTGAGAGAAAAGACAACACCGTCAACATGTGCGAGATCAAGTTCTGCAGCGATGAGTTCTCCGTTGACAAGGACTATCACTTCACCTTGGTCAGAAGAAGGAACCTTCTGAAAGAGAAGATTTCCAAAAAGACTGCAGTTCACAGCACATTGATTACAACGTATGGTCTGAAACATAACGAATACTTTGATGATTTCGTTAATGTCATTACCTTGGATGATCTGTTCGCTGATTGAGTCATTCATTATGCATAATTCAGTTCTGATCTACGCACGGAATCCATCTGATCCGTGCGCTTTCTGCTAGAATAATGCCATTGAATGAGGAGGATATCCGTATGGCTTTCAGACTCAGAGAATATCATCATCCTGACTTTACACAGGAGCAGTTCAGGAATGCACCGGATACGGCATTACTGCCGGCACCGAAGGAAGGTGTTGTGCCGGAACACTATCACAGCACGACGATCTTCCCGGAATATTTCAAGATCAACGGGGAATGGCATCTTGCCGAGGAAAGCCGGATGGACTGCTGTGCTGTCTGGAAGGATGGCAGAGTGCAGGTCATTGAGTTCCGCAACATTCATAAAGGAGACCTGGTTGTCGTTGGAAGAAAAGAAGACGGCAGCGAGGGCATCTATGTATGGCCGGATGGCTTTGAAGAGGAGAAGGAAGGACACAAGGATCTCTTTGCCTTCCGTCAGGGAAGATCCAGGGAGACAGCCTTCTCCAAAGACTATGACGATCTCTATGAGCTTCTGGACTATGAACGGGACCATGGTTATATCGTCTGGGTCATGGGTCCTGCCTGTGCCTTTGATGCGGATTCCAGAAGGGCATTCGGAAACCTTGTGAATGAAGGCTATGTGGATGCTTTGCTTGCAGGCAATGCATTGGCTACCCATGATCTTGAAGGTGCATATATCGGTACAGCACTTGGCCAGGATATCTATACCCAGGAAAGCATGCCGTTGGGACATTACAATCATCTCGATACCCTGAACAGGATCCGTTACTATGGTTCCATTCCATCCTTCATTGAACATGAGCATATTGATAACGGCATCATGTATAACTGCGTGAAGAACAACGTTCCGTTCGTGCTTGCAGGTTCCATCCGTGATGACGGACCGCAGCCGGAGATTTACGGCAATGTGTATGATGCACAGAATGCCATGCGGGATCAGGTGCGCAAGGCAACAACAGTGATATGCATGGCAACGATGCTGCACAGCATTGCCGTCGGCAATATGA
>OMUX01000110.1 GCA_900314345.1 uncultured Erysipelotrichaceae bacterium
CAGGAAGTGCTAAATGCCGGAAGCTGCTCAATCTTCCGGATGACAGCCAGGCTATCAGTCTTTCTTAATTTCATGCTTGCGTAAAAACAGACTTGTGGTATTATAAACAGGCGTCTGTTGGATATATAACGAGACCACGTGCAGGAATACCCAAGTGGTTGAAGGGGCAGGCTTGGAAAGCTTGTAGACCTGTAACAGGGTGCCAGGGTTCAAATCCCTGTTCCTGCGCCAATACAGAAAAGTCCGTGCGAGCGGACTTTTTTGTTGTGTTCATGCCGAAAAGCAAGCAATGGCTCAGCCATATCCAGCTGAGCCATGTCATTATTGATCAGATGATTGTTCCGGTAACGTCTGTACCGTCTTTTTGTCCGGCAGACTGCTGATATACCGTTCAAACCAGATCTTGAGAAGTGCTGCTGTAGGCACTGCCACAAGCATGCCCACAACCCCGCCGATCTTTCCGCCGGCAATCAGGGCAACCAGCACCAGCATCGGATGGATCTCGATGCTTTTGGAAAGAAGCCTTGGGTTGACAATGGAGCCATCGACTCCCTGGATCACGGCAACGATGATGATGCCTATGATCATAGCCTTCATATTGCCGGTCACAAGACCTGAAAGAATGGTCAGGCCATAGCCGAAGACCGGTCCGACATAGGGGATCAGGTTGCCAAGTCCGGTCATGATACCGATCAGAACACCATAGGGAACACCGGCAATGGAGAAGGATACACTGATGACCGTCGCCATGAACAGGGCATCCAGCCCCTGCCCGCGGAAGTATCCGGAGAATGCCGTGTCAATATCCTTGTACAGTTGCCACAGGAACGTGTTCACCTTCTGGCTCCATACCTTGCGGATCACATTGCCCCAGTACTGCTTGAGACGTGAGGCATCAAACAGGAAATAGACGGAAAACATGATGGCAAACATCGTCGTGGAGGCACCTTCCTTGATATTGTTCAGGATATTGCCCGCATTGGAGCCGATGCTGTTGACGGCATTCTCAAGCCAGCTGATCAGGGAGGCTTCCCATTCCGAAATAGAACTGTCTGAGACATTCAGGGATCGCAGCCAGCTGGTCAGATCATCATAGAAAGACTGCAGCTGGTCCGTCAGATTCTCCATCAATGCGGCTCCTCCTCCCTGGCTCAAGGAGGAAATCTGCTTTGTCAGGGCAAGGATGATGATGGCAAGGATCACAGCCAGGACAACGACAACCGTAAGAATCGTAAAGCCGACCGCAGCACTGTGACTGTTGATCTTTGCCGGAAGCTTTCGTTCATAGAACTTCACGATCGGCCAGAACAGATAGGCAATGACTGCTCCGAACACAACCGGTTTCAGGATGGAGCCGATCCAGGCAAGACCATGTCCCAGCGCACTGCCTATGATATCCAGCTTACCGAAGATGAATATCATCACCAGCAGGATCGCTGCCGTTAACAAGACATATTTACAGATCTTCCAGTATTTCTCATCCAGCTTGTTCTTGAGCTTCATATCTGTGAGTCCTTCTTTCTGCTGTTAATGTACCAGAAATCATACAGATGTGTACCGGATGTCTGAAGAAGGCTGTCTTCTCAGACACGTCATACACCGCTGTGGCCGAATCCACCGCCTCTGTCCGTGCCGATATTCTCTACGGAATCAACAGGCTGAAGATCAACCTTCTCCACTCTGCAGAGAACCATCTGGGCAATGCGGTCTCCTTTATGGATATCGCAGTATCCCGAAGTCCACTTTTCTCTTAAACTGTGGTGATTCTCCGGAATATCCCTCATACGTGCAATCTGATCATTCACCCACTGATAATCCTTTGAGGTATTCTGCAGGATGATACACAGTTCCCCACGGTATCCGCTGTCGATCGTTCCCGGCGCATTACAGAGACGCAGCGGTGTCTTGAGCGACAGTCCGGATCTCGGTCTTACCTGAACCTCATAGCCTTCCGGAATGGCAAGCTTCAGTCCGGTCTTCACAAGGGCTGTTTCCCCCGGGGCAATGATGACATCCTCATCTGCGCACACATCCATGCCGGCATCCCCGGCACTTGCATAGAAAGGAACCTTCACATCCTCATTCAGTTTTTCAAAATATACAGCTGTCATACATTCTCCTTTTCCCGGTGCTCAATGATGTACTTCTCCACCCTTCCAAACTGCTTCTTCATCTGTTTCTGGAATATATGCTTTGCCAGGAAGCTTGATGTTTCCTGGCTGGTATTCTGTGTATAGACCACATGGCAGCTGTTTTCACCCAGTGCCTTGATGGCATAGATCATTTCCGCCTTGATCGTCCGGTCATCATATTCCGACTTCAGTTCCATCTTTTCACGGTCAGCCTTTGCATGTGCCGTTACAATGCAGTCTGAGCCATGTACCTTCTTGTGGTATGTATAGCGGTATCCCTGTTCAATGTTCTTTTCACTTGGTTTCTTTCCGGTATGTGCATCAATTTCTGCAATGGACTGCTGGATCAGGAAGTCCATCATTTCTTCAGCACTGACCTTCAGATCACTTTCATACTGAGCCATAGCGTTACTCCTTCTCTGCAATGACACGGCAGACAAGCCCTGTCATACCGCTGAAGTTCATGGGTGCAGTATGGATCACCCAGCCGTCCTGCCCGGCAATCTCTGACAGATGAATCATATTCTCCACCACGAATGTGCCATGATCCGCACACTGCTGGTCTGCAGGTGTATGTTCCTTGCCCCTGCGGATTCCTGCACAGTCTATGCCGATGATGGAAATACTTCTTTCAAGCAATGCATCAATCAATGCATAAGAAAGCTGCGGATGGTCATGATAATACGCTAGTGTCCCGTAGGCATATTCTTCCAGCCATCCGGTGTCAAAACCGATGAACATATTCTGGTGTACTTTGGAAAGATCCACATCACAGAGATCAATGTCACGGTCCCTGACGGAACGTACATCAAACACGTATCCCTTCCGGCTGAAGTATTCCAGCGGGAATTCCTTGTTCATCACATCAAAGTGCGTCCCGATATGACCGTACGGAGCTCCGCTGTTATTCTGTGCAGCCTTGTACATTTCCGTATTCACCTTCAGGCTCAGGTCTACAAGTGTCATGTTCTTATTCCTCTACACCAAAGTATACGGGAAACAACTTGCTGCTGTACAAAGAAAAGGAACCTGCATGTCACAGATTCCCGTATCTTCTTCAGAAGCTTCCCACAGTCTCCTTGTCCAGATGCCGGCAGAGTTCCACAGCCAGCTTCACTGCATTCTCATAGTCTTCCAGAGCCATGATGCAGTTGCTGGAATGAATGTATCTTACCGGAACACCGATGACGATGCACGGCACACCCATCAGATGCACCTTGCCGGCATTGGTACCGCCGCCCTTGCGTACACTCTCCTGTACCGGAATACCGTACTTCTCCGCAAGATCCAGAGCGAATCTCTGGAAACGCGGAGACGTGATCATGGAGACATCGAAGTGTCTCAGCATCGGTCCTTTGTGCAGTCCTGCCTGGATCATGTACTCTTCCGAGAAGGTATCATCTGCAGGGCAGCCTTCAAAGGCAATCATCACATCCGGCTTCAGGACATTGTAGTTTGCCATGACGCCGCGTTCCCCGACTTCTTCCTGTACGGCAAAGCTTGCCTGTACTTCACAAGGGAGTTCTTCCCCTGCAAGACGCTTGAGTGTTTCAATCTGTGCGGCAGTGCCCACACGGTTGTCAAATGCCTTGCCATGGAAAATATGATGTTCCTCATCATAGACACACTGCACATCCGGAACACCCGGAGATGCAATGCCCAGCCGGAAGGATTCCTCTGTTTCCTTCTTTGAGCTGCTTCCGCAGTCCAAAACCAGAGAATCCAGATCCACACCCTGGTTCCGCTCAGCTGCGCTCATGAAGTGCACCGGCTTGTTTGCCACAACCGTCTTCACAAGCTTTCCGTCCTTGTTCTTCAGCACAAAGGCATCGCTCGGCAGGTTGTTGGCGGCCATGCCGCCAAGGGTCAGGAACTTCATTGTTCCATTAGGCTTGACTGCCTGCACGATGACGCCTACTTCATCCATATGGCAGTCCAGCATGACCTTCGGTTTATCCTTGGAAGGATTCAGCACTGCTGTTACATTGCGCATGTGATCCTCAACGGGATTCAGCTCCTTGATCTCTTCCTTGACGAATTCCGCCACATCATCCTCGAAGCCTGAAGGTCCGAAAAGATCCGACAGCTTCTTGATACGTTCAATCTCATCCATGGTTTTCAGATTCTCCTTTACCTTTGCAAAAGCATTGTCACTGCCCGGTGCCAGTGTCCGTTTCGTGAACACGTTCTTATAGCCTGGTGTCATCCGTTTCCTCCAGATGTGCCATGAGCTTTTCCGTCACCTGCTTTACAGTATCACCTTCAAACGGAGAAGCAATTCCGCTTTCCTCCACCAGCTGCGGGAATACCTTTGTGCCGCCCTTCTTCAGAAGCTTCAGGTAATCCTGCCAGTATGTCTTGTCCTTCTCCAGCATCCGGATGCCGAACTCCTGTGCACATACCTGAGCCAGCGTATAGTCGATGTAGTAGAACGGGCTCTGGAAGATATGATTCTGGCTGTACCACCAGCATCCCTTCTCAAGGAAAGCATTGTCATCGTAATGCTTGAAAGGAAGATACATCTTCTCAAGCTTTCTCCAGCAGGCTTTCCGTTCATCCTTTGACCATTCCGGATGTGTATAGACCTCTTCCTGGAAATGATCTACAAGCACACCGTACGGAAGGAATGTCAATGTGCCCGCCATGTGGCTGTAGCGGTACTTGTCAGCCTGCTTTCCGAAAAACAGCTCCATCCATGGATAGGCAAAGAACTCCATGGACATGGAATCCACTTCAGCAGCCTCCATGGTCGGACAGCGCAGTTCGTATGTGGCAATATCCTGTCCCATGTAAGTCTGAAAGGCATGTCCTGCTTCATGGGTCAGCACATCCACATCACCGGAGGTCCCGTTGAAGTTGGAGAAGATAAACGGAACACCATACTCCGGAATCTCCGTTTCGTATCCGCCCATCTCCTTGTTCTTCCTGGAGATCAGATCCCAGAGATGGTTGTCGTTCATCACATCGATGAACTTTCCTGTTTCCTCGGACATCTCATGGTACATCTTCACCGCCGCAGCGACAAGCTCTTCTGCATTTCCCTGCGGCTTCGGGTTCCCGTCCTTGAAGTGAAGCGGGGAATCATAGCTTTCAAGCCTTTCCAGGCCAAGCCTGACTCTCTGCTTTTCGGCAAGCTCTGCAGCAGCCGGTGTCACATAATCCAGGATCTTCTTCCGGTATGCGCGGACCATTTCCGGTGTATATGCATAGCGGGTCATGAGATAGAAGCTCAGTTTGTGGTAATCCTCAAACCCAAGCACATGTGCCATTTCTGTTCTGACCTGCACCATCTGGTCATAGAGATCATCGAACTCTGCCTCATGGTCTGCATAGAACTTCCACTTTGCCGCGTCAGCCTGCTTCCTTGTCTCACGGTCCGTGGATTCAAGATATACCTGGATTTCCGAAAGGTTCAGTACTTTCCCGTCAAAGGGGATCTCTGCACTTGCCTTGAGCTTTCCGTAGGCACTTGCAAGCTGGTTGTCCCTGGCAAGCAGCGGAATGATTTCCGGCTTGAAGGACTTCTGTGCATACTCTCCGTTCAGGAAGAACGCCTCCGGAATATCCTTTTCGAGATCCTTGCGATATTCCTTCCCGCATGCAGTCCGCTTCATGCGGTTCTTGAGTTCTTCATATCTGGGCATTGCCTCATCCCAGTAGTCATTCTCCGTTTCATAGAACGGATCCACTGTGTTGATCGTATGCCGGATCTGGCACAGGATGCACATGGTATCCACATGCTCAAACAGTTTTTCAAAGGAACGGAATGCCGTCAGGAAATTCTCTGCATTGTCCGCAGACTCCATCTCCTTAAGCAGTTCTTCCGCCTTTTTTTGTACGTGACGTTCCATAGGAAGCTCAAACTTGAATATATCAAA
>OMUX01000317.1 GCA_900314345.1 uncultured Erysipelotrichaceae bacterium
GAATACAGAATGATATCTTCAGATATTCCTTCTTTCCGATAGCCTTCCTTCGAGAAGAAACCATACTGACGGAACTTCACATTCAGTTCTTCCACCTGACTGATCTCATGATTGATGACAGTGTGATCCACCTTCTTGCTCAGGTACTTGCATTCATAATATGTGAATCCATCCTCATCCTCTGTCACCACGTCAAATTCACCGTTTTTATTATTCACTCTGTCGTGATACACATATTTGCCGATTGAGGTAAACGGTGGGGCAACCCGGTCTATTCTGTTCATCCGAATCAGAAACTCCTTTGCTGCTTTCTCAAACTGCCGCGGCAAGAATACATCCTTCAACTGCCTTTTAACGAATTTGTAATAAAAACCAGTTTCACTCATAACTGCCCTTTCACTGGAATGTCTGAACAGATAGGAATAATAGAAATCCAGCATATTATCCATAATACTGTAAGTCTGTGCCTTCTTATTATTAGGCTCATTGATCGCAGAAATCTTTTCGATCAATTCCATATCTATCAGCTTATTTATGACATACAAAGCATTGGAATGACTGCCGTCGCCGTAAATGTTGTTCAGATCTGTATAAGTCTTCTTTCCTGCCCCAATCGCATCAAGAATTGTATTCAGTCCCTCTGATTTTGCCAGTTCCTTGGAAAGCTGCAGTTTGATTTCATTTTCGAGCAATGAATCCGGCGTGATAAGCAGCCGTTCAATATTACTCTCAAGACCATCTTCCGGACGGACTTCCTTCAGAAAATACGGGATGCCTCCGAAGCAGCTGTAGTATTCAAACTTCTGCACATTACTGCAGGAAGGAAAGAATTTTGCTGCATCATAATAATCAAACGGTTTCAGATTCAGCTGATATTGAAACCTTCCGTACAGAGGTTTATCTGCTTCAATGATTTCCTTCATCATGTCGATGTACGAGCCGCAGAGAATCAACTTCAGATTTGAGGTATTCCTGTACTGGTCGATTGCAATCTGGAACTCGGAATCAACAGCTGCCGCACCTGCTTTTCCTGCGCCGGCCCGAAGAAGCGGATATTCATCGATGAACAGGATCAGCGGTTCTTTTTCTGCTTTCCGGAAGACATAGGTCAGAAGATCTTCCAGTTTTGTAAAACTCAGATATTCTTCATCAAAAGCAGCGGTCACAATCCTGCAAAGAGAACTGAAATTATCTTTGAACAGAGATTCTCTGCAAACATATGAAATTGCCTTCACATCCGATCTCTTGATACATTCCTTGATCAACTCTGATTTTCCAACACGCCTTCTGCCATAGATAAACAATCCTTCAAACCGGTTGCTGTGAAGCCGTTCTGTTATATCCTTGATTTCCTTTTCTCTTCCGACAAACGTCATATACGATTACCTCTGCTTAAATCCGGTCCTCTATTTGCAATTGTAATCCTTCTACGGCGCTAATCAAGTTTATCAGAATTTTTTTAGGCTAAATTTATTCTGATAAAATAAGAATAAATTTTCTGTGAACTTCCAGAAATTGTAACCCTACACGATTAGCGGGAGCCGAATAATGGCTCCCATTGCTGTTAATATTCCTCTTCTTCTGATGCTTCGCTTGTCAGAAATGCCATGATCTCTTCGTGGCTTCGCTTGCTTTTTCTGGCAGCTTCCAGGATCTCCTTCTGCCGTTCCTGCTCCTGTATCTTGAACAGCTCAAGGAGCTTGTCATTCAGTGCTTCGCATTCCTTCTGCTTCTTGAAGAGCTTTGCCTGTGTCCTGTCAATCTGTTCCTGCACTGTGATCTTCCGCCTCATCTTCTTTCCTCTCTTGTCTGCGATACCCGCCGTTGATTCTCATCAGTGTACCGCTCATTTCCTTGATGTTATCCTTGAAGTCATTTGTATTGATTCCGCATGCAGTGAGAATCTTCGTCTGTGTCTTTGTGGCTGCGCGGTCCAGAATGTATATGTTCGTCGGCTGACGGATCATTTCGATCTTTTCAAGTTCCCGTATTGCCGCAGGAACCGTCAGTGTATTCAGCTTCTGGTGCTGTT
>OMUX01000053.1 GCA_900314345.1 uncultured Erysipelotrichaceae bacterium
AGGAAATGACGTACATCGCTAAGATAGTGCGGTGAGGTTTAACAGAATATGACAGAAACAAGACATTTCACCACCAGCGACTTTGATTACGACCTGCCCAGGGAGCTGATTGCCCAGACTCCTCTCAAGGACCGCAAGACAAGCCGCATGATGGTAGTCCATATGGACAGCGGAGAACTGGAAGACAAGCATTTTTACGATATCGTCGACTATCTCCATGAGGGCGATGTCCTTGTCCGCAATAACACCCGTGTCATTCCGGCAAGGCTCTTCGGCACCAAGGAGGAAACCGGTGCCCATGTTGAGCTCCTGCTGTTAAGGCAGGAAGAAGATGATGTATGGGAATGCCTGGTCGGCAATGCACATGTCGTCAAGATGGGAACCGTTGTCTCCTTCCATGACGGCCGTCTCAAGGCGCAGTGTGTCGGTATTGAGGACAAGGGACTCAGGAAGATGAAGATGCTGTATGAAGGCATCTTCAACGAGATCCTGGATCAGCTGGGAGAAGTACCGCTTCCGCCCTACATCAAGGAAAAGCTCGATGATCCGGAGCGCTACCAGACAGTATATGCAAAGATCGAAGGCAGTGCTGCAGCACCGACTGCCGGCCTGCATTTCACCCCGGAGGTATTTGATCAGCTCAGGGCCAGGGGTGTAACCGTCGTGGATGTCACGCTGCATGTCGGACTTGGCACCTTCCGCCCCATGGATACCGAAAAGATCGAAGACCATGAGATGCATGCCGAGGTCTACCACATGCCGAAGGAAACTGCAGACATTCTCAACAAGGCCAGAGCAGAAGGCAGAAGGATCGTTGCCATCGGTACCACCGATGTCCGTACACTGGAATCCGTCTGGAACCGTTTCGGCAGGTTTGAGGAATGTTCCGGAGAAACAAGACTGTTTATCTATCCCGGCTATGAATATCATGCCGTGGATGCCATCCTGACAAACTTCCACCTTCCAAAGTCCACACTGATCATGCTGGTCTCTGCCTTTGCCGGCTATGATCTGACCATGAAGGCATACAAGAAGGCCGTCGATGAAAAGTATCGTTTCTTCTCCTTCGGCGACTGCATGCTCCTGGTGCATGAATAATCCGGAAGCCTACAGGAAGTACATGGCTGAAAGGAAGAACAGCCATCGTACCAACTACTATCTTGTCTCAAAGAAGGAGATCGAAGAGATCCAGAAGGAATACACAGATCATAAGCCCAGGCTTCTATTGCATGCATGCTGTGCGGTCTGTGCCTCCTTCCCCATTGAATTCCTCACAGAGATCTTCGATGTGACGATCTTCTTCAATAACTCCAACATCTGGCCGAAGGAAGAGCACGACCGGAGACTGGAAGAGCTTGAACGTTACATCCATGAAACCGGAGACACCGTGAAGCTTGTCACAGTCCGCTATGATCATGAAGACTACATGAAGGATCTGGAACCGATGAAGGACGATCCCGAAGGCTGGGGAAGATGTTTCTATTGCTATGCAAAGCGCATGCGTCAGGCTTATGCATATGCCAGCGAACATGGCTATGACTACTTCACAACCGTCATGTCCATCTCCAGACAGAAGGATTCCCAGAAGATGAATGAGATCGGAAGATCTCTGTCGCATCTTTATCCAAATGTCCGCTACTTCTACAGCGACTTCAAGAAAGGCGGAGGCCAGACACGCCAGCATGACCTGGTTGAGGAGCATCATCTCTACCGCCAGGATTACTGCGGATGTGAGTATTCATATCAGTCAAGACATGAGGAATGAGACCTGCAAGGGTCTCTTTTCCTTTGGGAAGAAAAAGCGCCAGCCAAATGACTGACGCATTCTGTTAACGAAGGGTTGTCGGATCCACGGCATCACGCAGGGCATCCCCGATGAAGTTGCTGCAGATGACAAGCAGGATGATCATGACACCAGGCGGTACCCAGAGCCAAGGCATGTTGGTCAGAACGGTGATGGATTCTGCACCGTTGAGCATATTGCCAAGAGATGCTGTCGGAGGCTTGACACCCATGCCAAGGAAGGACAGCGATGCCTCATCCAGG
>OMUX01000012.1 GCA_900314345.1 uncultured Erysipelotrichaceae bacterium
TTATTAAGATGAGCTGTCCTCAGTGCATTGTGTGACTTGCCACCAATTGCCTGCGAAGGATTGACTTCTCCATCCTGATGCGCAGCTTCGCCGCCCTTGTATCAGCCGTCCAGATAATTACTTCTATCCACACCGTTCAGTTCTGCCAGCTCCAGATCTTCTTTGAACACTCTGACATCGCCGCGGATCACCTGCTGCAATAACAGGTTTTCGTTATTACTGTCGGTGAAATCAAGAATCTTTCCATCTTCGCGGATCTCAAAGATAACACGCCAGTCTGTATTGAGCGTGTATCCTCTTGAAGGCTTCGTCTCGACTGCGATATATGTTCCATATGGCAATGCTTCTTTTCCAAGTCCTGCACGGCCTTCTGCATCTGTCGTGAGTACAGCGACCAGTTCTGCTCCTTCAAAAGATCGGGGATCTTCAATGCCATGAAGAATATCAACATGGCCATTACCAGCGGTTACTTCCTCTCCTGTTTCTACCCAATGGAATCCGGATGTTTCCTGATCTTCCGTCGCATACACATAATGCTCAGAGATGTTATAGATCCGGATCTCTGCACCATCCAGTGCTGCATCACCCTGGGCTTCATATTTCTTTCGTTCAAGATCCACTTTCTGGAAACGGACGCCACCTCGGATGATGTCATCAAACAGCTTTTCGGCTGTGACAATTTCGCTGTGTGTATGGACTGTAACGATTTCCGCAATACCAGTCACTGAAGGATTTGCATCATTTTCAATCAGATATCCTGTCGGGGCTTTTGTCTCCAGAACAAGGTATGTTCCGTAAGGAAGCACATCAGTCCCTGTAGCGGCTTCACCATTCTCATCCGTGATGAGTGTCATTACCAGGTTGGCTTCACCATAGGTTACGTTTACCCCATTAACAGAAATGGAAGAGTCTCCCTGGTGACCGATCCGATTTCCATCTACAATGATGTCTTCTTTTGAAACGTTATAGATGGAGTATTCTGTTCCTTCCAGCGTTCCGTCACCCTGTGGTTTCTGTTCTTTGTTGTCGGAATCATGCTTGATGACCTTGATTCCACCACGCCATACTTCATCAATGATTTTCCCTTCATCACTGTGGGAGAAGTCAGAATACATATGCCCGTTTTCTCTGACATCAAAACTGTCGATCCATTCCTCATTCAGATAATACCCTTCCGGCGCTTTGGTCTCTTTTACTTCATAATCGCCCCATTTCAGCCCGTTTGAGCCTGTTGTAGCGTGACCTTCCGCGTCAGTGGTAATGGTCTTCACCTTCCTGCCATTGCGGCGGTTATACAGTGTAAATTCGGCTCCAGCGAGTGTTGCGTCACCCTGTCCCGGAATACCCATGCGATCTGCGTCGATCTTGAACACTTCATATCCGCCATGGATCCCAAGTTTGAGCGTTACTTTTACAGAGTCATAAGTCTTGCCCGGTGTACCATCGACTCTTCCGGCATAAAGCATTCCCTGAGAGTCAACTTCCGATGTGAAATATGCACTGTCACAGGTAAAGGATCCAGGCTCATCCGGCAGATCCGTATCTACAGTGATCGTAACTGTCTCCGGCATTTCATTTGCCTGCTCACTTACTGTCACATAGAGATTGTTTCCAGAGATCCTTGCAGATACATCACTTGTTTTAATATCATCGCCACCTGATACAGAAACATTGGTTACATAGTACCCATATTCGCTGACATCACTATTGCCGCGGAATACAACTTCTTGTCCGGGAATATAATTTTTGGAACTTGCATCAAAGGACGGCTGTGCATGTACTGCTGTTCCACCAGCCATCGAAGCTGCCCAGGCATATGCATCAGCTAATGCTGCTTCCCTGTCCTGTCCCCAGATTGCTCTCTGTGCACGCTCAAAATTAGTCCCTGGACCGTCACCTGTTGCATAACCCCATGCAGCAAGAATTCCATCGTCAGATGAAGCCGGACCGGCATAGTGATATCTGCTGGCAACAAATGCATGCCCTCTTTCATAGCACATGAAGGTTCCATCTACTGCAGATATGTGTGTTAGATATACTCCTAAATCCGCAAGCCACCAGTCATGTGCCGCAGAAAGATAACAACCTTCTTCATCCCAGCAGCCTGCGATCTTCATCCGTTTATATTCTTCGGAATTAATATCCATGTAATCTTCCGGACGGATTTCAGTTTCCGGCATGATCCACTGGAAGACATCTTCTCTGTCTATATTTCCAGTCACCAGATAACCGGTCATTCTCGCAGCCGCAAAAGATGTAGAAAGTGCTGTGACGTAATAATCGACGCAGCTTCCGAAGTTGGAATTGATCACTACCTGTCCTTTATTGGTTGCTGCGCCGACAGTAATCACGTTGCCCATATTTGCCGGGAAATAGCCGCTGGCATCAGTGCCTCTGTTTCCAGCTGCGACAACAACCGTAATTCCTTTATCAGTCGCCTCTGTCAGAATTTCTTTGACTGCTCTGGTATTTTCAGAGTCCGGCATTGCTGCAGAAATATTGATGATATCGACATCCGCTTCAATCGCATATCTGACTGCCGCATAGATATTGGACAAAGATGCTGTGCCGTCATCATTGAACGCCTTGATCGAAAGGATCTTTGCCCTTCCGTCCGCCGCATTCATAATCGTTTCGGCCATCATTGTTCCATGACCATTGTTATCGCCATCCGGATCACTGGTCAGATTGATGGAATCCACGTTATATCCATTAACACCTGTATCGATCAGTGCCACATATGATCCGGTTTCACTGATATTCTGCAGATGCTGTATTCTTTGATTTTCTGTATAATGACCAGCCTGAATCAGAAGATCATCAGCACACAGTTCCATCCGTTCATCTCTGACCGGGGATGCATCTGTCAGTGAAGAGATTGTCACCATTGCATCATCGACATTTCCAGCATCTTCCAGACTGATGATATAAGATCCTTCGTAATAAACCGCTGTTCCTTCAACATCAAGTATTTCACTCAGGTCATCCTCAGTATTTGCCACAAGACGCCGACTGTCATCATCACTCAGGCCAGCCACTGCAGATGCCATATCCGCGGCGTCTTTCGCTTCATAAACAAAAAGTGGAGACTCATCCACTTCCTCGGTTTCTTCAACAGTTTCCTCCTGGATCTCTTCAATGGGATCTGTTTTTTCTGACTCGATCTCCTCTATCGGCAGTTCCAATTCTTCCGCTTCTGTGTTCTCTTCCTGTGTTACAACCGGTTCCGGAGAAACTTCTTCTTCCGGCGCCACAGTTTCCACTGCTTCCGATGATTCCTTCTCATCCGGAACTGGCTCCTCCGGTTCTGCTGTTTCTGTGACTTCTGTTTCAATTGCTTCTTCAGGATCTGCCGTTTCTTCTGAGATAGTCTGTTCTGTGATCTCCTGCGTCTCTTCCACTTCATTCTCTTCATCTTCGGCAAATACTGAATGATCCACCGACGAGAATGTAACCAGTAAAGCCAGAGATACCATCCCAAGTTTTTTCAGAAGATCCGGTCTTCTTTTCCTTTCCTTCATGTAGCCTCCTTCTTCTTTTCTATATCCAATCAGGCTGCCGGCCTGACACTTGCCAAAATTAAATGCAGAGACCTGATAACTAATCTCTGCATACATGTGTATTCCATTTACTGTTTCATAGTTCCAGTTCCGGCAATGCTTCGCACAGTAACTTCCGGATCAACTC
>OMUX01000212.1 GCA_900314345.1 uncultured Erysipelotrichaceae bacterium
GCCCAGCGGGCAACCGTCCAGTGGACGGTTGAGGCTTGCCCTGGGGAGCTTCATTTACCGGAGCCTTGCTGTCACTGTCTGATACACCGCGGGAAGTATATCCATTGGCTGAAAGCTACTTCCGTATTTACCTTCTGGGTGTTCCCTTCATGGTCTTGTACAACTTTGCGGCAAGCATCCAGAGAAGCCATGGGGATACCAGTACACCGCTTGTATGCATGATCATTTCCGGCATCACCAATGTGATCCTGAACCTGGTGTTTGTGGCCGGGTTTCATCTTGATACCGCAGGTGTCGCCATTGCCACAAGTATTTCCAATGCATTAAGTGCATGGCTGATCACCAGGAAAATGATGAAGGAAGAGGAGCCGTATCACTTTGATTTCCATCGTCTGCATCTGAATCCTGAAGTTTCAAGAAGAACCATGATCACAGGATTTCCGGCAGGTCTTCAGATGGCAGTGTTCTCCATTTCCAACATGTTCATCCAGACGGCAATCAACCACTTCGGATCCTTTGCCATTGCAGGTTCTTCTGCAGCACTGAACTTTGAATACTTCGCCTATGATCTTGCCGTTGCCTTTGCCCAGGCTGCAGTAACCTGGTACAGCCAGAACTACGGGGCAGGAAACCTTGACCGCTGCAAGGCATCCTTCCGCATTGCCATGATCGAAGGCATCGGCAGTGCTGAATTACTGTCGCTGATCTTCCTTGCCGGAGGCAGTATGTTCGTGAAGTTCTATACCTCTGATCCACAGGTCATTGCCTTTGCCCTGGAACGTGAGAAGTATGTGCTGAGCCTGGAAGGCTTCACCGGAACGTATGAGATCACTGCCGGCGTCCTGAGAAGCAGAGGTGCGAACCTCACACCATCCGTCATAACGATCATCGGTACGGTTGTATTCCGTATTCTCTGGTTATTGACCATCTATCGTGCAGATCCCACATTTGCCACACTCATGACGGTCTATCCCATTTCCTGGTTCCTGACCTTCTTTGCCCTGTACTATGCATACAGGAAGAGTCTGAAGAACCCGACTGCTGTAAAATAGAGACAATGAAACGAATGACACTGGAACAGTTCAATACACAGGTATTGCAGAGCGAGAAACCTGTATTGCTGGAGTTTACGGGCAGCTTCTGCCCGGGCTGCTCAGCCATGGAACGGGTTCTGTATCCCCTGGAATGTGAATATGGTGAAAGTATTTCATTCCTGGAAGTGAATGCAGATCAGGAAGAAATGCTCAATACCTTGCTGCATGTACAGACACTGCCGGCAACGTTTCTCTTTCATAACGGTAAGATACTGGAACAGCACAGAGGCTTCTGGCCTAAGAATGAGCTGGAAGCTGTGATCAAGGATGCACTGAGCAATGGAGAATGAATATATGGATCTTCGGGAACAGCTGCTTGCATACAAGCCATGGAATGAACAGGAAGAAAGAGACAGGGAATTAATACTGAAGCTCATTGAAAGCGGGGAAGAATTATATACCCGTGACAATGAAGCAGCCCATTTCACTGCATCTGCGTGGGTCGTGGATCAGAGTCATACCAAGGTACTCATGGCATACCATAATATCTATCACTCCTGGGCATGGCTGGGCGGCCACGCAGACGGGGATCATGATCTATTGCATGTGGCATTGAAGGAAGTGCAGGAAGAAAGCAGTGTGAAGCATGTGCATGCTTTAAGCAATGACATTTATTCCCTGGAAATACTGACTGTGGACGGTCATGTGAAACGGGGAAAGTATGTATCTTCCCACCTGCATCTGAATGTGACATACCTGCTGGAAGCGGACAGCACTGACAGCATTCACAACAAGCCGGATGAAAACAGCGGCGTGGCATGGTTTGACAAGGAAAAAGCACTGAGAAAATGCTCGGAACCATGGATGATAGAGCATGTATACCGCAAGCTCAATGACAAGATGGAGAGCTTTCTGGAAGCGTCAGATCATGAAATCTGAAATAGGCGATGCTTGTGTGGTTTCCTGACCGGGAACGATAGGATTTCAGAGTTTTGCTTGATTCCTTGCCCACTCTCTTAAAAGAAATGCACAGTACCATGGAAATGTAAATATATGCT
>OMUX01000323.1 GCA_900314345.1 uncultured Erysipelotrichaceae bacterium
AGGATCAGAAACCAATGGAAGAAAACAAAGCATTGCAGATTGCAACAACCGAAACAAGCAGTATCTCAAATAAGACTCATATTATTCGTGGCGAACCGGTTATGCTGGACTTTGATCTGGCACCTTTGTATGGGTATGAAGTCAGATAACTGAACCAGCAGGTAAAGCGGAATATTGATAGGTTTCCGGCAGATTTTATGTTTCAGCTAACGAGAAAAGAAGTGGATTCAGTGAGATCACAATTTGTGATCTCACAGGAAAATGGCTTATTTATGGGAAAAAGCGGAGGCACAAGATGGCTTCCCTATGCTTTTACGGAACAAGGTATTTACATGCTTGCGACAGTTCTTAAAGGCAAAGTGGCTGCACAGCAGAGCATCTTCATCATGCGCGCGTTCAAGGAGGTACGTCATTTCATTGCGGATAATGGTGCTATGTTAGAAAGAATTTCCGTTGTTGAACTGCACCAGTTGAAGGTGGATGAAAGGCTGGACCAGGTATTTGCATATATTTCAGAACATGCAGAATCCAGTGAAAAGATCTTCTTCGAAGGACAGATTTACGATGCTTTCAGCCTGCTTGTTTCATTGGTTAGAAAAGCAAAGAATAACATTGTACTGATCGATGGATATGTAGATATCAATACACTGAACATCCTTGCAAAGAAGCGGGAAGGAACTGCAGTCAGAGTCTGTACGCATCCTGATACCAGACTGACAGACAGAGATATTCATCTGTTCAATATGCAGTATCCATCACTTGCGATTTCATACTCGACTGCATTCCATGACAGGTTCTTGATCCTGGATGAGCAGATTGTCTACCATATCGGAGCATCCTTGAAGGATGCAGGAAAGAAATGTTTTGCGATCACGCGGATGGAGGATCCGGATGCTGCAGATGCACTGCTGAAGAAGCTGGATGGGAACACCCAGAAGCTTTGACAAAGTGATGGCAATGCGTCGATTGGCTGACAGCATGTATTCGGTTTTCGGTCAGAATGTTATTGCAGCAAGGGACTGATCCGGCTGATTAACTGATAACCGGTCAAAAGCGCAGGAAAAACATGACTTTTGGCCAGCTATCCCATCTGATACTGTACTGGCTGACTTCATCATGTGTTTTCGGGAATGGAAAACGTCAGGTATTCATAGATGCGCAACGGGACATCGGTGATATCTGAAGAGGCTTCATCAGTGCTTGTGATCTCAGGCTTCTCTGTTCTGCTGTGTGCCATCCAGCGCATGCATATGTAGTAATTCTTCAAGGCAGGAGAATCAGCTTCTTCTGCTTTTTCAGACAGGTAATCTTCTGATTGCAGCCAGTCATCGCGGATGATTCCGCTCTGGATGGCATTCATGACGGCAATTCTTTCTTTCGTGGTTATGCCTTTTCTGAAATACTGTTTCTCAACTGCAGCGGCTGTCTCCATATACCAGATATTACTGAAATCATGCTCTGCAGGAAGATATTCCAGCTGCACGGTTTCCCACATCGGTTCTTCCACGTGCAGGAAATCGTCACGTTCACTTGTACCATTCACATACAGATAATAAAGAGAAGCAGTCTTATCCTTGCGGCTTCTGCGCAGCACTCTTCCCAGCCTTTGGATTCTCTGCCGTTCTGTTGAAGAGACGGAGAGGATGACTGCTGTTGATGCGTCCGGTACATCCAGTCCTTCATCCAGTGCCTTGCAGCAGACAAGCATCCTTGCCTCATGAATCCGGAAGAGATTCAGAGAACGGCGGCGTGCTGCTTCATTCATTTCCGAATGGTAAAGAACTGCCTTGTTCGGGAATTGCTCACACAGCTGCCTGTAGAGTGCTTCCGCCTGAGAGATCTTCTCGGAAAAGAAGATGATCCGTTCTGAAGCAGGAAGCTGTTTTACAATCTGCAGTGCGCATGGAATCCTGTAAGCTGCTTCTGATATCAGTTTTCTTCTCCTGTAACACAGCAGAAGGAAAGCATACGCAGGACCATGCGGTTCTTCACGGTTTGCAAGATGGATCACTTCCACGAAGAATTCCGAAGAATCCTTCATTTCATTCAGCCGGGGATATCTTTTCTTCAGCCTGTTGAAAGCCATGATCAACCTGTTTGTCAGATCGTCATAT
>OMUX01000005.1 GCA_900314345.1 uncultured Erysipelotrichaceae bacterium
CGGCGATGAATTCACCAGAGGCAATCTTCAGCCTCTGGCGCAGGCACTCTGTGACAAGATGAAGGCAGAGCATGTTGAAGACAAGGACATGGTCATCGGCTATGACAGAAGATTCCTTTCCAAGGAAAGCATGTTCTGGCTGGCGGAGGTGTTTGCGGGCAACGGCATCCATACACTGTTGATTGAACGCTCCTGTCCTACACCGCTTGTCATGTACTATGTGCAGCAGAACGCCCTGCCCTATGGTCTGATGGTAACGGCAAGCCACAATCCTGCTGTATACAATGGCGTCAAGGTGTTCACCAGAGGCGGCAGGGATGCGGACAAGGAACAGACCAACGACCTTGAGAAGTATGCCAATGCCGTCAAGGACATTCATGTGCTGCCTTTGAAGCAGGCGGAGGAAGAAAAGCTTGCAGAGGAGATTGAGCCGATCAACGACTACATTGACTCCATTCTTTCTGACATTGACATGTCAGCGATCCGCAAGGCGGACCTGCATGTGGCACTGGACCCGATGTACGGCGTCTCTGAGACAAGCATCCGTACCATCCTGATGACCTGCCGCTGCCAGGTGGATACGATCCATGGAAGGCATGATCCTCTGTTCGGCGGGCATCTTCCCGCACCGAATGCCAAAGGCCTGGAGGAGCTTGGCGTCTATGTGACAAGCCACCGTCTGGATCTTGGCATCGCCACTGACGGCGATGCGGACCGCATCGGCATCGTGGATGACAAGGGAAACTATCTTTCCCCTAACGATATCCTGGTGATTCTGTACTGGTATCTTGTGAAGTACAGAGGAAAGCATGGACCGTGTGTCAGGAATCTCTGCACGACACATCGTCTGGACAGACTGGCTCAGTCATTCGGGCAGGAATGCTATGAAGTACCGGTAGGCTTCAAGTGGGTATCCGCAAAGATGGATGAAACCGATGCCATCATCGGCGGAGAGAGTTCCGGGGGTATGTCGGTCAACGGACACATCAAGGGCAAGGACGGTGTGTACGCCGCTGCCTTGCTTGTGGAAATGATTGCCGTTACCGGAAAACCGATGTCGCAGATCATGGAAGAAATTCACGGCATCGTAGGCGATGCTTACATGGCAGAGCATTCCTACCGCTTTGAAGCAGAGCTGAAGAGCACGTTCCAGCAGCGCATCATGGTGGACAAGGAGATTCCAAGACTCCCGTATGACATAGAGCATGTCTCCTATCTTGATGGCTGCAAGATCTTCTTTACAAACGACGGCTGGGTGAGTGTTCGTTTCTCGGGCACGGAGCCGTTATTGAGGATCTTCTGCGAGATGCCAAAGAAGGAGGATGCCGAAAAGGTGTGTGAGATCTACAGGGAAGCCCTGGGTCTGAAGGAAGAATCATAATACAGGTACAGCCGGACAATGTTCCGGCTGTTCTGCACATGGGGAAAGAGAGCGTTGTATGATATCTGCAGAAGAAACCGGAAACATGCATATGAAAAAGAATAAGACACTGCGCAGATCATTGCTCAGGATGATCAGTCTGTTCTGGGTGATCCCGCTGTTGATCGTGATGCTCATCATGAGCTTCACCGTATCAAAGAGACTGGAAAGGGAAATGGCCAGAACCATGCAGACGACCATGGAGAATGCCGCTGAGATCGTGAACCTGCGTCTGGATGACTGTATTGCCCAGTCCAAGGAGATTTCCTACAACAACAGGCTGAGGGATATCTACAATGCCTACCGGCAGGATGGAAACGATGCAGATCTTTATGCTTCCGTCACAACGCTGCTGGAGGAAAAATACAAGTTCAACTCTGATTTCATGATGACAGGACTCTGGTTTACGGATGCACCGGACAAGGTGTATCTCACCGGCGGCAATCATCTTTCTTCCTGCGAGAAGTACTGGAAGCAGAACGTACAGACAGACATGCAGAAGCTCAGTGATGAGATTGAGACCCGTACAACGCTGATGCATTCCGGTTCGCATGTCTATCTGGTGCGCAATGTCGTGGACCGTTCGTTTCATCCTTATGCCGTGATCTTCATGGATCTGGATAGTTCACGGATCTTTGCGTCCCTGAAGGCAGTCTGGCAGTATCAGATGTGCAGCATCTACTATGATGGCAGATCGCTGATTACCCTTGGACCGACGTATGAAAACGCAGACACCAGTGCTTTCATCCTGGATGGTCAGGTGCATTCCTATGACTATGATCAGATCTATATCAGCAGAGAGCTTGCCGGCAGCCAGATGGTATTCCTCGTGACATATGATGCCGATGCGCTGAAGGCGGAAAGAAGAGCCCCGGCTTTACTGTTCCTGGTGGCTGTCTGCCTGCTTGTGCCGTTATTGATTCTGCTGTTC
The DNA here is from genome assembly GCA_900314345.1 of uncultured Erysipelotrichaceae bacterium. Lineage (GTDB taxonomy): Bacteria > Bacillota_I > Bacilli_A > Erysipelotrichales > Erysipelotrichaceae > Bulleidia. The sequence goes on from OMUX01000005.1 coordinate 2,352, forward strand.
TATTTCCTGAGAAGCAGGGTAGTGCATCCTCTGGAGGAGCTTGCCATGTTCTCCCGTGAAATCAGCAAGGGACATTTCGGCGTACAGGTGCCTGTGCATGCGGAAACAGCGGAGATCGCTGCTGTGGATGAGAATTTCAACGAAGCCAGCAGACAGCTCAAGAAGCAGTTCAACAAGATCTATACCGAAGAGATCGCCCTGCGGGATGCCAATATCCATGCCCTGCAGTCACAGATCAATCCGCATTTCCTGAACAATACGCTGGAGATCATCAACTGGGAAGCAAGAATGGGCGAAAATGAGAAGGTCTCGAATATGATCGAGGCACTGTCCACGATGATGTCAGCGACCACAGACCGCCAGAAGCGTCCGCAGATTCCCCTGGAAGAGGAGCTTTCCTATGTGGATGCCTATCTGTATATCATCCAGTGCGCCTGTGGCGATGACATCGCTTGTGAAAAGAATGTGGATCCA
>OMUX01000208.1 GCA_900314345.1 uncultured Erysipelotrichaceae bacterium
CATCCGGACGTAGCTCACGGCAACGTAGTCTCTTGCGAGACTTAGGCTGATCAAGTGGGCTTACGGTTTCCCGCAAGCCCCGTCCTCAATGAGCAGCTGCTCATAGGGCGGGGTTCTTGACTTTCGTATTTTCTCCCGGTATTCCTTCAGTCCGTCTCTGGAAATATAATGTCCGATGCCATGCTCATCCACATCTGCCATCGGTTCCATGCCGAATCCTTTTGAAGCAGTTCTTCCACCCTCCGGTGTCACAGCCTCTCCATAGGCTGTTGTCACATGATATCCTTGTGCTTCCTTTTCATCCAGCCACGATGCAAAGGCACATGCGAGATCACGGAACATCCTCGTTCCTCTGTATTTTTCCTTCACGTTAGCTGTATTGAGATACAACAGGTTGTTTCCCTTCTGAAATCTCCGATTATCCAGATCCAGGAAGCTTCCATCGTTCAGATATTTCTCCATAGCCTTCTCTGAAGGAAACAGAACATTGAAGTAGCCTTCCACCGCATCCTTCTCTTCATCCACAGCAAGGAAGATTCCCTCATAGTCCGGTTCATACAGCTGTTTCTGAAACCACACCGGAAAATGTGCAGGATCGCCCTCCGGCCAGAACTTCTGATCCAGTTCGATCAACTGCTGAAAATACGCTTCGGTTACTGCGTTGTTGGAAACAATATGCATGTCATACCTCTCTTACCAGAGAGGATAACTGATTCAGATAGTTCTGGCAAACTGCAGAATCCCGGTTCTGTCTTATTCCGTGCGCAGTGCTTCTACAGGATCAGACCTTGATGCCTTGCCAGCCGGAATCAGTCCTGACAGCAAAGTCAGTCCGATGCTCAGAGCCACAAGCTCCAGCATGGTACTCAAAGGAAGATAGGCTGTGATCTGATTTGTGCTTGCCATCTTCCGTATTGCAATATTCGCCGGTATTAGCAGCAGCTCTGTGAAGCCGATGCCCATCAGACCTGCAAGAAGACCGGTGATGAATGTCTCCGCATTGAATACATTGGCGACATTGCCCTTGGAAGCACCGATGGCTCTTAAGATGCCGATCTCCTTCTTCCGTTCAAGCACACTGATGTAGGTGATGACACAGATCATGATGGAGGACACAACCAGCGAGATTGCCGTTACTGCAAGCAATACCCATCCGATCACATTCACAATCCTGGTGATGCTTGTCATGATTGAGGCAGTAATATCACTGTAGTGAATGACCTTGTCATCCATGCCTTTCGCCTGCATGGCATCGTTGTAGTCCGTAATGCACTGAACAATACCGGACTTGCTGTTGAAATCCTTCGGATAGATGAAGATCGATACCGGCTGTTCATAGTCTGCATAGCCAAGCTTCGCAAGGTTTGTCTGCAGATCCGTCTGTCCTGTTGACAACAAGGACTTTAACAATGACTGCAGCTGTTTCCCGTCCAGGTTCATCTTCAGTGCATTGGCCATCACATCCGGATTCACATGAAATGCATTGGGCAGGTTCTCAGCCAGTTTTGTTACAGCCGTGTTCATGGCTTCCGTCAGCTTTGTGCTGATCTGTCCCATCACATTGGTCATGGCATTGCTGATCTGTGTGTTCAGTGCACCGGCAAAGGCTGTAGTCATTTCACCAACCAGATCATTTGCAGCAGAGGATACACCGCTTGTATCAATACAGGACAATGCCGTTGTCTGGATTTTTTCCTGTATTTCACTTCCCGAAAGATAAGCAGTGAAATCATCCACAAGCACACTGATGGTTGTCAGATTATTTTCGCCGGCATAGGCTTCATAGCCTTCCGCAACGGCTTTGGCAATCTCCTGTGCATCTTCTTTCTTGAAACCGACTGTTGTAATCAGAAGCTCTGTGTAATGCTCAAAGATATTCTTCTCGTTTTCATCGAAGTTTTTCTGCTGTGCTTCATAATCCAGGAACTCCTGCAGATACTGTGTTCTTTCCTCATCTGTGGCATCCGGAGCCAGCGGATGATCCACTGCATAGGATTCCAGATCAGCTGCGATCTGCTTGCTGAAGGAGGTCAGTACATCTTTAATCAGGTCTTCCTTGCCGCTGATCTTCTCATTGAGAAGCGGCACCAGTGTCTTTGCCGCACCGTTTTCCACATCCATGGCATAGGCATTCATTCCGTCAACGACCTGATCCAGAATATTCTGGGCCCTGGACTGTCCGTTATCTCCGGAAACACTGAGATAACCGGTCATGATATCCGTGAACAGATCTTCCAGCTTCTTTGACGCATCCTGCGTGAACTTTACCTGACCGATGATGTCATTGACATCCGCATCACTCATCGAAGGCATGGCATTCTTCAGTGCCTCCGCATCAATGAGACTGCTGAAGTCCATGTCTGAGTAATCCATGGAGCCGAAGTCATCCTGTGATAACTGAAGCTTATCCTGATCAATGGAGAATGCAGAACGGATTGCATCTTCATCCACACTGAACAGATTCGTCAGATCCAGTGATTCAGAGATATCACTGTTGTCATTGAATTTTCTGCCGGTGAATACATCCGTATCATCATGGTCCAGCTGGTACTGTACAGCCGCTTTGGTTTTTCCCTCTTCAATGAGATGCTTTCCAAGGCTTCTGGTAAAACCGATGCCGGGATTCAGGGAAGCCATCTCCGTTCCTGCCTTTGGAACGATGACGCCGGTGACGGTCATGACTTCACCCTTCTTCACAAGATCCTTCATGTAGTCCATGTCATCGCTGCGGTCTGTATAAATGCCATAGTCCTCATCCCATTCATAACAGTCCGCATTGTTCACCAGGCGGAAGGTTCCTCCGATCAGCTGATCATAGGTCCATGTTTCCTCGGAATCCTGCAGTTTCACCGTTTCATTGTCCTGGTATTTTTTCAGCATGTCATCCAGTTCATCCGGATTCTTGAGACCTAATGTATAAAGCATGAGATCTGAAATGGATCCTGCCTGCTGCAGGACAACCGCACATTCATTCCATGCCTCCGGCATGCGTCCCGCCTTGATGTCATACTGATCCATGTAGAGCGATTCATCATCCGGCAGGGCATAGAACACCGAACCGCTCATGAACATACTGTTTCCAAGGCCAAGGGCATTCATGACCGGGCTGGGATTGACCTGATGAACCTGTTCTCCGTCCAGACGGTAGATCAAAGGTGTGATGCCATAGGCATACTCAATGTCCTTGGCATAGTCCTTGATCCTTGACTCATCGCTTTCAATCCAGTTCCTGAACGAAGCCAGATCATTCTCAGAGGTATTGGCAAACAATGCCGTGATCATCTTCCGTTCCTTGACGGTATCCCCGCGGTCTTCACTCATGGCTTCCGCCACCTGTGCCTGCTGCTGATCCGCCATGTCAGAAAGGGAGAATGATGTCTTGTCGATTTCAACCGGATATGTGGACAATGTCTGCTGTTCCACATTCTTGATATAGCCGTTGACACCATTGCTTAAAGACTGAATGGACGCAATGCCGATGATGCCGATGGAACCGGCAAAAGCCACAAGCAGCGTCCTCGCAAGCTTGGTGCGCAGGTTGTTGAAGGAAAGGCCAAGCGCCGTCAGGAAGGACATGCCGGTATGCTTCATGACCTTATGCTCTGCCTTCACGACATCGGAAGGCATGTAAGGATCCGTATCACTGATGATGTGACCGTCCTTGAGATTCACGATCCTTGTGGCATACTGTTCGGCAAGCTGCGGGTTATGGGTGACCATGACAACCAGCCGGTCATCTGCCACTTCCTTGAGAAGATCCATGACCTGGATGCTGGTCTTTGAATCCAGTGCTCCGGTCGGTTCATCTGCCAGAAGGATATCCGGATCATTGACCAAAGCTCTTGCAATGGCAACTCTCTGCATCTGACCGCCGGACATCTGTGTCGGATACTTATGAATCTGTTCCTTCAGTCCTACTTTCTCCAGTGCATCGATGGCTCTTTGTCTGCGTTCCGCACGTGAAATACCGGAGATTGTCAATGCCAGTTCCACATTGGCAAGCACCGTCTGATGAGGAATCAGGTTATAGCTCTGGAATACAAAGCCGATTGTATGGTTCCTGTATGCATCCCAGTCCCTGTCCTTGTACTTCTTTGTGGAAATACCGTTGATCACAAGATCACCGGAATCATACCGGTCAAGGCCGCCGATGATATTCAGCAGTGTTGTCTTGCCGGAACCTGAAGGCCCGAGGATTGCCACGAATTCATTGTCGCGCAGATTCAAAGAGACATGATCCAGCGCTGTCTGAACCAGGTCTCCGGTGTGATACTGCTTTGTAACATCAACAATCTGCAGCATTCTTCTTTCTCCGTATCCATATTGTACTTTCATCCCATGCTGCAATGCGCTTGATTTCCTTATCCTTTGACCGGCAATATCGTGCATCTGTATAGAAAAAGCAGTCCGTTTCCCTGCAGACCGCCATCATACGCTTATTCTTTTGCGACCAGCTTCATCTCCATGATGTCATCCATTGCAATGGATGTACGGTCTTCTCCCTTGAGGATTCTGTTAACAGGATCAATGCTTTTCAGCCGCATTCTCTGCCACTGCTCTCTTCCACCCTGTTTCTTCTCATCCTTGTGGAATACCAGTACCAATACTTCCGGATGTTCCGGAAGTCTTTCTTCCGCTTCAGAAAGCACTGCGTCCAGTGCCGCCTTCTGTTCTTCCGAAAGCTCCCGTTTTTCATCCGTTGTTCTTGCCGTCTCAACGATTGCTTCATCATATCCGTTCAATGCCGCAAAAGGCTTGAACTGTGCCGCCCTGTTTTCCAAAGGCATGGGATGGTGATAGGAAGACACGTGATGTGCATGATCCAGCATGTCATCATACCGGTGCATGTCATTCTGATCCTTGGAAATCTCTCTCATGCCTTGTGTCCTCCGATCTGTCTGTTTCTCTCTTCCGCAGTCGCTCCCTCTTCCTTGTCCATGACCTTCAGAACAGCATTCTTCCCGTACTTTTCCTTGATCTTCAGGATCGCTTCCTGCACTGCCTTTTCCTTCTGTGCCTCTTCCTTGTTCATGACTTCCGGTTCTTTCTCTGCAGAAGCAGAAGAGAACAGATCCAGCTGCTGTGCATGGATGACATTGCCTGCTTCCTTTTCATCCAGTGTATGGAAGGCAGTGATATTCACCCTGCGCACAAGCATCTTCCTTCCTACCTTCTGTTCATAAATGGAAACAGCTGCTTCACGGATCACCTTCTGTGAGGATGTGCATTGTTTCAGTTCCACACTGCCATGGGCAGCCTTGGGCACAAGCCTGCCATACCAGTCCTCTTCTGTTTCAAGGCTTTCGTCCCCTTCCAGACTTGCTGCATCAAAGCCGATGTAAATGCCGATGACATCCGTCATGAGATGTTTCTCCACCAGCTGCAATGCCAGAGCATCCGCCATTTCCTTGAGAACAACCAGTCCCTTCTCATAGCTGTAGGCAGAAGAAAGCACCTGCCCGATGCCCAGAGAATGAGAATCCGGTTCGTAGGCCTTGATCATCGCAATGGTACATGGTTCATAGCCCCATGCATGATCAATCAGAAGTTCTGCATTCACGCCGAACATGCGGTAGAGCAGCTTTTCATTGTAGTAGTCATTCCAGTTTCCTTCAGAGCATCTTGCAATATCGCCCATGGTATAGATGCCTTCTGCTTCAAGCCGCTTTGCCGTGCCCCTGCCGACTCTCCAGAAGTCCTTCAGGGGTTTGTGTGTCCAGAGCTGTTTCCGGTATGTATATTCATTCAGCTCCGCAATACGGACTCCGTCCTTGTCTGCCGGAATATGCTTGGCAACCACATCCATGGCAACCTTTGCCAGATACATGTTCGTGCCGATGCCGGCTGTTGCAGTAATGCCTGTTTCATCCATCACTGCCTGGATCAGTCTTCGTGCAAGCTCATGTGCCGTGCAGTGATACATGGAAAGATAGGATGTGGCATCGATGAAGACCTCATCAATGGAATATACATGAATATCCTCTGCAGAGATGTACTTCAGGTAGATGCTGTAGATCTCTGAACTTACCTCAATGTAATGTGCCATCTGCGGTGTTGCGGCCACATAGTCCAGCTTCAGGTACGGATTCTTCTGCAGTTCATCTGCGAAGATGCTGGAGCCGTGGAAATCACGCCAGTGGATCTGCCGTGATCTTTCCCGGTTGATCCTTTCAACTGCCTGGATCACTTCAAACAGCCTTGCCCTGCCTGGAATTCCATAGGCTTTCAAAGACGGCGAAACAGCCAGACAGATGGTTTTCTCTGTCCGGCTGGTATCCGCCACCACAAGATTGGCATTCAATGGATTCAGACCTCTTTCATGACATTCCACGGAAGCGTAGAACGACTTGAGATCGATGGCAATATAGGTACGTTCACTCATCCTGAGTGAAGTTTAGCACAACATCAGCTCAGCTTCTTCTGATACCAGTCCCTGCCGTACAGGATCCTTGTCACGACCATGCTGGCAACCGTGTCGCCGCAGCTGTTGAGCAGGGTGCAGCCCGGGTCAAACAGTTCCACAACCATAAGCAGGATCGGCATGGCAGCTGCCGGAAGACTGAACACGGAAACGATCATCGTCTCACCCGCAGCACCGCCGCCCGGCACGGAGGAAGTCGCAACAGATGAAGCCACAGCCACAAACAGAACCAGCAGGAACTGTGCACCATGCACCGGAACACCGAACATGGTTGTGGCAAGGATTGTTGCATACGTCATGGCAATGCAGGCACCGTCCATGTGCATCGTTGCGCCAAGCGGCACGACAACGGAGGAAATCTCACGCGGAATGCCCAGTTCATCGCAGGCATTCATCTGTAACGGAATAGCCGCAGCGCTTGAACGTGTGCCAAGTGCAGTCAGAGCCGGGCTCAGGATGACCCTGAAGAAGTTCTTCACGCCCCAGGAACCTGCCGCAAGCCATGCATAGAAGCCAAGGCCGATGAAGAAGTAGACAAAGACAATGGCATAGAAGACAAGCATTGCCTGACCATATGTCTTGAGAAGCTCAACACCATACACTGCAGTCAGATCTGCAAAATAGCAGCCGATGCCAAGCGGCGCAAGCTTCATCAGAAGTTCCGTCATCTTGTACATCACTGCAGAGCCGCTCTGCAGGAAGGAAGCCATCATTTCGCCTTCCTTGCCGACAAGGCCCGTGCAGATGCCGAAGAAGATCGTCATGATGATCAAAGGCAGCACATGATAACGGGAGATCAGATCCGGAAGATCACCGACTGTGAAGGTACCGACAATCTGCTGGGTCAGGGATGTTTCTGCCGCAGCTGCTGCAGAGGAATCGCCGACGAAGTTATGCGGCACACCGGTGAAGTGCACCACGATCAATGTGATGACGCCGGCAAGCGCAGCGGTCGCAATGAAGAACACGATCGTATAGACAAGCATTTTTCCGACCTTGCGGATATCCTTGTTATTGGCAATGGAACCTGCAATGGAGAAGAAGATCAGCGGTACGAGAATGCAGAACAGCAGGTTCAGGAAGATCTGTCCGATCGCCGCAAGAATGCTTAATGCTGTTGCTGCAGCAGGTGCATCCTGACGTGGTCCAAGCCAAAGACCGATCACTGCGCCGATCAGGCAGGCAATAATGAGTTTGAGCGGTTCCTTGTAGGATTGAAGCTTACTGGATTTCTGTGTCATAGATATCCCCTTTCCTGACAGTGCGTGCAGAAACAGAAAACAGAGACATTCTGCACGCCTCTGTCGTTCCCCTTTTATGGATCATGAGCACACAAAGGCGCAGTCATTCCCGGCTTTTCAGAATGAACACTCCTTTTGTACATTCATGTTTTCCATGCCTGAATCATAGCACCATTCTGCATGTTTGTTCACACGCTGAAGAATTCCACGATATCGTGGATGGCAATATCCATGAGCTTCGGATCATGAAACGTATGATCCGCGCCTTCCACCTCCTTCAGTTCAATGATGTTGTCATCACAGAACCTCCGGCTGTCTTCAATATCCACTGTTTCATCCTTTGTGCCATGAATGACCAGCATGTCTTCTGCCCAGTCGATGTACGCATACTTCCGCACATCCTTCTCCTTCAGCTCATCAAGCAATGACTGTGAAACCTTCATTTTCCTTTCAAAGCCGGTCTCTACTTCCTTGCCCTTCTGAAGCTTTGCAAGATCATCTGCACTGAACTTCTCCATCATGGCATCATACATGCGCACACTCGGTGCACGCAGTGCAATCCTTCTGAACGGATTCCCGTTTTCATGGATATACAGCAAAGTCATATAGCCGCCCATACTGACGGAGTAGTCAAAGACATCCTGTGCCTGCAGGCCATTCTTAGCATAGCTGATGACTAACCGCAGGTACTGCAGGCATTCTCTGATCTCCAGCTTCTTCCGCCCGTCTTTCCCATGGCATGGCCAGTCAAAGGCGATCACGGCATCCTTGCTGTGCTTGCCAAGATATTTCTCAGCAAACTTCGTGATATTCGCCGCTTCCTTGTTTCCCCCGAACCCGTGCGTGCAGATCACCACATGCGGAAATGTCCTGTTGTCACTGTCCGTCATGATCCGGCAGCGGATCGAACATCCCTCTTCATTGATATCAAAGTGCTTATCCTTCATGCATGCACCTTCCTTCCGTTTGCATAACCATCAGTATACCTGTCCATGGCAGAAAGAAAAGAATACCCGGTTTTCCGGATATCCTTGTTCCTGTTATGCGATGTGGCGGATCCAGCCTTCCGGTGCTTCAATGCGGCCGTTCTGGATGCCGGTGATCGTGTCATACAGCTGTGAGATGATCGGTCCTGCATGATCCATGCCGGACGGGAAGTTGATCTCCTCATCATGGTCAACAATCTTTCCGACCGGAGAGATGACTGCTGCAGTACCGCAGCATCCGGCCTCGGCAAATCCCTTGAGCTCTTCGAACTTCACAGGTCTTTCATCAACCTTGAGCTTGAGGTAATGCTCGGCAATATAGACGATGGAACGTCTGGTGATGGAAGGAAGGATGGAATCAGACTTCGGTACGACAACTGTATTGTCCTTGTCAACGAAGATGACATTGGAACCGCCGGTCTCCTCCACATAGCTTCTCGTGGCAGGATCCAGATACAGGTTCTCATTGTATCCGGCCTTGTGGCACAGTACTGAAGCATGCAATGACATTGCATAGTTCAGGCCGGCCTTGACAGCACCGGTGCCTCTTGGCGCAGCACGGTCATAGTCAGCAACCTGCAGGATGATCGGTGTGGCACCGCCCTTGTAGTAAGGACCTACCGGTGTGGTGAATACACGGAACTGGTAGGTATCTGCCGGCTTGACGCCGATGACAACACCCGTTGCAAACTCATACGGACGGATATACAGGGATGCACCGGAACCATACGGCGGAACCCAGTCCAGATTTCCCTTGACCACCTGGTCAATGGCATCCAGGAACTTCTCCTTGGGTACCGGCGGCATCTCAATACGCTGCGCACTGTTATACATTCTTTCGGCATTCAGGTCCGGACGGAAGCAGACAACATCTCCGTTCTCCCAGGTGTAAGCCTTCATTCCTTCAAAGACCTGCTGGCAGTACTGCATGATTCCGGCACTCTCATTTACCACAACGTTCGGATCGTCTGTCAGACCGCCCTCATCCCAGGCGCCGTCCTTGTAGTTGGATACATAGCGCTTGTCCGTGACATGATAAGCAAACCCGATGGAATCCCACTTCAGATCTTTCTTTGCCATATAGCAAATCTCCTTCTTTTCTTCTGACAGACTTTATCTTAATCCCTGATCCACCGCAGTGTCAGCAGGAAATGACGTATCTTTACAGCTTATTTCTGAAAAAGAAAAGATTTTTCTGAAATATTTTTCAAATATATGTTTTAGTACGTGCCACCACACAGCCTACGCGTCTCAGCATCAGACCAGAAGGCGGATTGTTCCTGTATGCCAAAAACAGGGATTACCCCGTTACTGAGTCATTCCCTGTTCACATATCCTTCTATTCTTTTGGATATACATTCATGGCATACAGCATTGCGATGACCGACGCATTCTTACGCAGCTGTTTCTGTGCCATGGCGTATGCCGCATGAATGTCGTGGAAAGCTGCCATGCGCGTATTCCTGATGCTTCCTGCATCCATGGAGGAAACCAGATAGATCCTTGCCCTGGCACTGATCTCATGAAGGATGGATGCCATGCTGCGGGCATAGCTGCATGCCTTCTCCTTCCCATGCATTGCCCGGTGCATGCCGGAAAGCACAAAGCCATCCACCGTCTCACGCTGCCTGTCCCATTCAGCATCCCTCAGCTTTCCTGCACTATGGATCAAGGACATGCAGCAGGAAGCCTGGCACCGGAAGACTGCTTCTGGAATATCCGTCCCGGAACACGCCTTCCTGTTCCAGGCAATGATTTTATCCAGCAGCCTTTCCTGAACGGAATGGTCCTTGAAAGCAGCGTATACTCCGGGTGCGAGCGCACATACTGACACAGCGGCATACTGCCGCATACCGCAGAAGATGCTTCAATATCTTCTTTCTAAAAAGGAGAAGCCCGATCAAGCATCCGGTCCATTACAGAATCAGCCACATCATTCACACTCCCGAAATACTTGTAGAAGGTTGTCCGGCTGGTGCCTGCTTCTTCACAGAGCGCAGAAACATTCAAGAGTATGGATATCCTGCCTGTTTTCGAGCGCAAGGAAAGCATCCAGGATGCGTTCTCTTGATCTCTCATGCCTCTGTTTCTGTGTCATTGCATTTCTCAGCTTTACTTTTCTTCTTCTATCCTGCGGCGCACTTCACGAAGACTCAGATTCTGTTTCCGTGCTATTTCAGCCACATCCTCATATTCCAGCTTGGAGCGCTCCGTACCATACCCCGATGCACATTTCCGATGTACGTTTCCAAATGATGTTTTCAATTCTTCGATCTCTCTGTCCATTGCATATCTTTCATATCTTGCACATTTGACGCCAAGTGTGGTGGTATCCCGGAACAGCACCTTCAGGATCTGTTCTCTGTCCTTTGCCCGGCAGGTCACATTCAGAAGGATTCCAGGCCTTGATTTCTTCATGGTGATCGGAATGGTATACACATCCAGTGCTCCGGCTTCAAACAGCCTCTCCTGGGCAAAGCCGAATTCTTCTCCGCTCATGTCATCAATGGCGCAGTAATACTCTTCGATTTCCTCTGTGTCATGTTCTGTTTCACCCAAGATCACGCGCAATACATTCGCGGAAGGAAATTCTTTCGTGCCGATGCCATAGCCGAACTTCTCTGCACGGATCACAGGCAACTGTTCAAAGACATCCACGAAATGCTTTAACAGTGCCGCACCGGTCGGTGTGCATAGTTCTCCTTCAATATTGCCGGCACACATAGGCACTCCCTGCAGAATATATGCTGTTGCAGGAGCGGGAACCAGAAGCTTGCCATGAGCACATTCCACTTCCCCGTATCCGGTATGCACAGGTGAGGCAATGATCCTTTCCACACCCAGCTTTTCCACAAGGAAACACACTGCAGTCACATCTGCCACTGCATCCATCGCGCCGACTTCATGGAAGTGGATCTCCTCCACCGGCATCTGATGCGCATGGCTTTCTGCCTGTGCGATCAGCTGATAAACAGCAAGCACATCCTTCTTTACCTTGTCAGAAACATTCAGATGATCTATTACGATATGCTCAATGTCATGCATGGTGGTGTGATGGTGATGATGATCATGGTCGTGGTCATGATGATGTTCATTCATATGGTTTTCATCTTCTTCTGCCTCGCCATTGATCTCCACACGGACATGCAGGCCATGAATACCATGCTTTTCAGCGTCTTCAGCAATGTATTTCACACCTGGTACACCAAGATCATTCAGCTGTCTCACAGCTTCATTTTTATCCTCGCACAGTTCCAGAAGTGCTGCTGTAAGCATGTCTCCTGCCGCTCCCATCGAGCAGTCAATGAATAATGTCTTCATACGATCCTCCTTAGGAAAAAAGGCTCCGTTTTGATTGTACACAACGAAGCCTCATGATTCATCAAGCGTTTTTCTTTTCCCTGAGTACTGCCGTTCTCAGTACACCGCGCGGATCCTTGACCAGCAGGTGCACAACCCAGATGACAAGTCCCAGTGCCACAACAGACAGACCCAGGAATGTATCATTGAGCATATCCTCTGCAGCAGGTGTGAAGTATTCTGCATGAAGCTCAGCATACTCGAAGATTGCATCAACCAGCCACATGATGGATGCACCCCAGTACATCCAGCAAAGCATTCCGACATGCAGTTCATCATTCGGTGCGCTCTTGTACCACTTCACCGTTGCGATGACTGCGGCAAATACCGTGATCAGAAGTGTCATTGATACTTCCTCACTTAGCCTGTGCTTCCACGGCCGCCTTCTTGTCCATGGCGGAAGAGACACCCATCATGCCGCCCCAGACTGCTGTCACAAGAACGGCCATCGTGACACCGACTGTGCTCATCTCATGCAGCATCACTGCAGTATCATCCGGATCCGAAGCCGCCGTCAGGAACGGGAACCACGGAACCACTTCGCCATGCCATACATGCTCATAGGCAAGCAGAGCGCTTCCTCCCCACAGAAGGTTTGTGAGCCATGTGAGCTTCTGGCTCATCAGGATCTTTCCTTCCTTCTGTTCTGCCGGAAGCAGTTCCTCCTTCTTCTTTACATTGTGCTTGATTGCTGTGACAACGATTGCCTCAGTTGTCGGTACGAGAAAACATGCCATATTTCTTTTCCTCCCTTTCTGTTTCCCTTTCTTTCAGCTGTTGTATGTCAGGTGTGCTTTGTAAAGCGCACTGTATACCAATGGAATCAATATCAGGTGAATCACCATGCCCGGTGCTGTAGCCACCACATAGCTGCTCAACCATGTGCTTAACGAATAGCTGCCTGCATCCAGGACGAATGCATGCAGAAGTCCGCCGGCAATCCTTCCCATGATCATGGCAATGATCAATGAAGCATAGACCTTCTTCATACCGGGAAGCTTCAGATATTTCATGCACAGGCCGCCAATCAGTCCGTACACCCCGAGTTCAACCACCATTCCGGGCAATACCGGTGCCATCGGCATGCCTGTCAGCAGGCTGGATAACAACGGTGACAATATTCCTACAGTCATTCCAGGGCCCGGTCCCACCACAAGGCCTGCAAGCAGCGGTGCGATATGCATCGGTGAAATCAGTGTACGCACCTGCTGGGAGCGGATGATGACAAACGGTAAAGCCACACCGATGGCAACCATCAGTGCTGTCATGATCAGTGTCTTTGTCTTGCTCATGTCAGACTCCTTGCTAACATTATTTGACACACACGGGAATTAAATCATTTACACTTTTATGATTTCTGTCCATTTTTGCTTTTCCGGTACATTTCGCAATATACTGTGGACATGAATGAAACAAAAGAAATGAAAAGCATGATTCAGGACATAGAACGCAAAGCAAACTGCTGGGAAAAAGACAGGCCTTTTCTGATTGCGATTGACGGAAGATGCGCTTCCGGCAAGACTACTTTCGCAGCCCAGCTGTCAGAAGTTCTGCACTGTCCGCTCATCCACATGGATGATTTCTTCCTTCGCCCCGAGCAGAGATCGCAGGAACGCTATGCAGAACCAGGCGGAAATGTGGACCGGGAACGGTTTGCAGAAGAAGTACTGAAGCCGCTGAAGGAAGGAAGACCGTTCCGTTTCCAGAAGCTGGAATGCCCTGCACTTGTCCTTGGTGAATGGCGGGATATCCCTGCATGCAGAGCTGCAGTCATCGAAGGCAGCTACTGTCTGCATCCGGAATTAAGGGATTCCTATGATCTGACGATCTTCATGGATATCGATCCGGAAGTGCAGCTGGAACGCCTGAAGAAAAGGAACATCGAGAGATTCCCGATGTTCGTGGAAAAATGGATTCCATTGGAAGAGGCCTATATCAAGGCATTTGATATTCCATCACACTGTGATTATTGTATCGGCACAAGCAATCTTTTCTGATCTGCGTTTCACACGAAAATAATTGTTCACGTCTTCTCGGCTCTGTACTAGAATGCAGGGCAAAGGAAGAGGGACACGCATATGAAGAACCGTACACTGGATCTGACAACCGGAAGAATATCTAAGAAGATCCTGCTCTTCTTCCTTCCTGTTCTTGCCTCCTCCCTCTTCCAGCAGCTCTACAGCACCATGGATTCCATTATTGTCGGACAGATCATCGGCAAGACCGGTCTTGCGTCGATCGATGCCGTAGTGCCTTTGATGCGTCTTCCGGTGAACTTCTTCAACGGCATTGCCGCAGGCTCTGCGATCATCATCTCATAGTGCTTTGGAGCTCATGATTATCAAAGACTGCATGACAGCGAACACACTGCCGCTGCCTTCGGTGTAGTCTTCGGCATCCTCCTCTCCATCATCGGTGTGCTGGTCACAAGACCTGCATTGCATATGATGTCCGTTCCAAGACAGATCTTTCCGATGACCCTGAGCTATACCAGGATCTACTTTGCAGGGTTGTTCTTCTCGCTGCTTTACAACATCGGTGCCGGCACCCTGCAGGCAGTCGGCAATACACGTCTTCCATTCCGCATCCTTGTTCTTGCAGGACTTGTCAACGTCGTGCTGGACTATCTCTTTGTCGGACCGATGCACATGGGGGTGGGCGGTGCGGCCATCGCCACGGTCATCTCCCAGGCACTGTCTGCCATTCTTGTCATCCGTGCCCTGATGGAGTTTGACGGGCCATGCCGTCTTTATCCGAAAGATGTAAGGTTCCATAAGAAGCCTTTGATGAAGATCCTTGAGATCGGTCTTCCCACCGCATTCCAGAGCAGTGTCTGGCCCATTGCCAACATATTCATTGAGGGCGCCATGAACTCCATGGGGACAGACAACATCGCTGCCTGGGGACTGCTGGGAAAGATGGATCTTCTGCTGTGGCTGTGCATTGATTCCTTCGGCACATCCATGACGACATACTGCGCGCAGAACACCGGTGCCGGTGAAATCAAACGCATGAAAAAAGGCACATACTTCGGCATTGTCTTCGGCATTGCCATGGTAAGTGCCATTTCACTGCTCATTTACTTCTTTGATATCCCGGTGGGAAAGCTGTTCATCAATGCGGACAGCTATGACATCCTGCCGCTCATGGATCAGTTTGCAAAGTTCCTCTGTCCTCTTTACTGGACGTATGTGTTCTGCTGCATCTTTGCCGCAGCCATCCAGGGAAGCGGAGAAGCAGTTGCCCCGATGGTGCTTTCCCTGATCGGGACAGCACTCTACCGGATCCTGTGGATCATCCTCTGGGTGCCGACGCATCATACTGCGCTTACTGTCGCGGCCGCTTATCCGATCTCGTGGATTCTGTCATCCAGTATGTTTGCCATCTACTGGATCTGGTATGTCAGGCACCGGCTGAATCAGAAGAGTCCTGCATAGCCGCACACAATACCCGCGCCTGCTGCAATCAGTATCACAACAATCGGATGAATTTTCTTCTTCACTATGAGCCATGTGCTCAAGCAAAACAGAGCCAGAGACACAGCCAGCTGCGTGGATTTCACCGGCTGGCTTTCATTTCCAAGAAACACGGACTGAGCAACGGTTAATACCGCAGCACCGATCAGTCCTACGACTGCCGGGCGCAATCCGCTCATCACGGACTTCACGGCAATGCTGTCGCGGAATTTCTCATACGCCTGGGCTATGATCAGGATGATGATGAAACTTGGAAGGATCACGCCAAGGGTTGCCATGAAGGCCCCGGCAAGTCCTGCCGTATGCGTTCCGACATACGTTGCCACATTGATGGCAAAAGGTCCAGGTGTGCTTTCCGATACCGCAATGAAATCAATGATCTCATTCAATGTCATCCATTCATGTGTCAGTACTTCCTGCTCCACAAACGGCAGCATCGCATAACCGCCGCCGAAGGTGAAGGCACCGATCTTGAAGAAGGTCAGAAACAGGTCCAGATAGATCATTTTCTTTCCTCCTTCATTGCCTTATAGGAAGAGATGACACCGATGCCCGCACAGATCAGGATCACATACAGCACATTCATGTTCACAAAGGCAACCATGGCAAAGGCAAAGGCCATGAGAAGATAGGAAACAGGTCCTTTCGGGCAGGAACGGTACATGGAATACAAGGCATTTACAATCAGTGCCAGCACTGATGCCCGCACACCGGTGAAGGCATACTTCACTGCCGCAAGGGATTCAAACTGCCGCAGTACAAAGCTGATGATGTAGATGATGACAAAGGAAGGAAGCGACACACCCAGCGTTGCCGCAAAGCTGCCCCAGAATCCTGCGGTCTTATATCCCACAAATGTCGCACTGTTGATGGCAATGGGACCCGGCGTGCTTTCCGCAATAGCCACCACATCCAGTACATCCTCTTCTGAAATCCAGTGCTTCCGTGTGACAACCTCTTCCTTGATCAAAGGAATCATGGCATAGCCTCCGCCGAAGGTGAAGGCACCGATCTTCAGGAACGTGACAAACAGTTCCCATACTTTCCTGTTCTTTTGCATACGAAAGCATGATAGCACACGGAACAATGGATATAATGTTGCTCAAAGAGGAAATGCTTATGTCACGTATCGTTGTCAAAGTAGGAACAAGCACACTCACATATACCGGCGGAAGGCTGAACATCCGCCATGTGGAAAAACTGATCAAGGTACTCTCTGATCTCAGGAATGCCGGAAATGAACTGATCTTTGTTTCTTCCGGTGCCATTGCCATGGGTGTGGGAAAGCTCGGACTGGAAAAGAAACCTACGGACATGCCAGGCAAGCAGGCTGCCGCCGCAGTAGGACAGTGTGAACTTATGTATACCTATGACAAGATGTTCGGGGAATACAACCACACCGTCGGACAGATCCTGTTAACCGGTGAGGACCTGGAAGAGGAAGCACGGGCAAAGAACTTCCAGAACACCTTGTTCCGTCTTCTTGAACTCGGTGCCATTCCGGTGCTGAATGAAAACGATACGATGGAGACTGCCGAAATCACATCCATCGGCGACAATGATACCCTGGCTGCGATTGTCAGTGTTCACGCCAAGGCAGACCTTCTGATCCTGCTTTCTGACATTGACGGCCTCTATACCGCAGACCCTCACAAGGATCCAAACGCTTCCATCATTCATGAAGTCTATGAAATCACACCTGGCATCGAAGCACTGGCTGGCGGAGCCGGCACAGAAAGAGGCACCGGCGGGATGGCCACCAAAATTAATGCCGCAAAGATCTGCACAAGCCATGGCATTGACATGGTGATTGCCAACGGGGCAAACCCGGAGATTCTCTATGACATCATGGAAGGAAAACCTGCCGGCACACATTTCATTGCAAGAAAGGAACACGCATGACTACCAAGGAGATCCTGGAAAAGGCAAAGGCAGAGAAAAACTGTCCTGTTCCTGACAACGATAAAAGAAACAAGGCCCTTTCCTGCATGGCAGAAGCACTGTTTGCCGCAAAGGATGAAATCCTTCAGGCAAACAAGGAAGATGTTTTCAATGCAGAAGGCAGGATCTCTGATGTCATGCTGGACCGGCTGCGTCTCAGCGAGAAACGTCTTTCCGACATGGCAGAAGGCATCAAGGCACTGATCAGTCTTCCTGATCCCTGCAGCAGGGTCCTCTCCCACACCACTGCATCTTCCGGCATTGATATTCAGAAAGTGTCTGTTCCATTCGGTGTCATTGCGATCATCTATGAATCAAGACCAAATGTCACAAGCGATGCTGCAGCACTGTGTCTGAAAAGCGGCAATGTGGCAGTCCTGCGTTCCGGCAAGGAAGCCTGGAACAGTGCATACGCCATTGTCAAAGCACTGCGCACCGGACTTCAGAATGCAGGTGTACATCCTGACCGGATCCAGCTGATTGAAGACAGGACGCATGAAAGTGCCAATGCCTTGATGACTGCGGATGGCTATGTGGATCTTCTGATTCCAAGAGGCGGAAAGAACCTGATCAGAAGATGTGTGGAGAATGCCACGGTGCCTGTCATAGAAACAGGCACAGGCATCTGCCATGTCTATGTGGAAAAGACTGCAGATCAGGAAAAGGCTCTGAACATCATTGAGAATGCCAAGACCTCAAGGCCTTCTGTATGCAATGCCGAGGAAGTACTGTTGGTACAAAAGGACATTGCAGAAGCGTTCCTGCCGAAGCTGTATGACAGGCTGGTCACGCAGAGGAAAGCAAAAGATCTGATTCCCGTGGAGCTGCGGCTTGATGAAAAAGCACAGAAGATCATACCGGGAACACCAGCAGGAGAAAAGGACTTTGATACAGAGTTTCTGGACTATATCCTGGCAGTGAAGATCATTGATGATACGTCTTCAGCCATTGCACATATCAATGCCCACAGCACACATCACTCCGAAGCCATCATCACAAAGGATCAGAGTTCTGCAGACATGTTCACAGCGCAGATCGACAGCGCCTGTGTCTATGTCAATGCCAGCACCAGATTCACGGACGGCGGAGAGTTCGGCCTTGGCTGTGAGATGGGCATCTCCACGCAGAAGCTCCATGCAAGAGGTCCGATGGGATTACAGGAACTCTGCACGTACAAGTACATCATCCAGGGAAACGGACAGGTACGCTGAAACTTCAGCACCTGTTTTTTCACGATGGTTGGACAGCAGCAGCCTGATCAGCTATAATTTAACTGAAATATTATTCAGTGAATTATTTTTCAGTAATCGGAGGAACTATGTTCATTGGCAGAGAAAAAGAACTTGAAGAACTCAGCGAACAGCTGAAAACATCTAAGAAAACTGCTGTACTGGTCTATGGAAAAAGGCGTATCGGAAAATCAACTCTG
This sequence comes from uncultured Erysipelotrichaceae bacterium, assembly GCA_900314345.1. GTDB lineage: Bacteria > Bacillota_I > Bacilli_A > Erysipelotrichales > Erysipelotrichaceae > Bulleidia. The sequence continues at coordinate 18,855 of OMUX01000208.1, forward strand.
ATTTCAGAAGCCGCACGTTCTTTTCAAGGAATCGTGATTGATTTTGAGTGTGTCAAAAGCACTTATGCAGGAAATATGGTTCTGCTGTCGAAGAATATCAGCGATACGCTTGGCCTTCCTGTCCTGCAGTTCGCTGGTCTGATGGATATTTTCAGCTTTCTCGGCACACGCAAAGAGCAGATCCTGGTAATCCTGGATGAATATCAGTATCTGAAGGAAACAAGCAGAAAAAATGAGATCGATTCTTACATGCAGTCAGTGATTGACCATCTGCCCGAAAATGTCAAAGTGATCCTTTGCGGTTCCTATGTCACAGTCATGACAGAACTTCTTGAAGAAGGAAATCCGTTATTCGGCCGCTTCACTTCAATTATTCATCTTCAGGAAATGAATTATCTGACCGCATCACACTTCTTTCCGGAAGAAAACGTGCAGAAGAAACTGGAAATCTATGCAGTATTCGGTGGTTCTCCCTACGTACTTTCCGTCATCCAGCCTGATCAGTCCATTGCATGGAACATTCAGAAGTACCTGCTTCCTTCAACTGGTACACTGCGAACCTACATTGAAAATGTCATGCTTAAGGAAATCCAGAAAGCCTATGACATACGAATCCTGGAAATCATAGGCAACGGAAGAAAAAAGTATTCTGATATCAACACCGCTTTGGGTGGAAATGACAGCGGCCTTCTGGACAAGCAGCTGAAGAATCTTCTCAACATGGAAACCATACAGAAAGAATTCCCCATTAACAAGCCAAACGGCAGACAGAAGCAGTTCTATTCCATTTCCGACAATCTCATGCGATTCTACTTTGCCTATGTCTTCGGCAACAGCAGTTCTCTCTCTTTTCTCGGTCCGGAAATGTATTACAAGGAAAAAATCTCACCTTCCGTTCTGGAATTCATCAGCCGCAGGTTCGAAGATATAGCCCGGCAATATTTTTCGATCCAGGCTCACGCCGGGAAAAGAACCGGAATCCTGGATGTCGGGACATTCCGGTATGACGATCCTGTACACAGAAAATCCGGAGAGTTCGATTGCGTCCTCAAGCGTGAAAAAGAATATGACTTCTATGAGTGCAAGTACTTCACAAAGCCTATGAAAAAGGAACAATGTGATGAAGAAGCCAAACAGATCCATCAAATATCTGCTGTTCTTCATCCACATACGATTGGTTTTGTGTGCTCGTCCGGATTTGCATTTGATACTGATGAATATGAGCTGATCACCGGCAATGATCTTTTCACTGAATAAGTTTCTCTCACAAACTCCACACAATTGTTCACAGAAAGATCAGATTTCCAACGCAAGGCATTAACACTTCCTCTGTATCCTTGTAACTGTAAACAAGGAGGACACAAAAAGCAGAAGAAGACAACCTGCACAAGATGAAACGCTGAAAACAAAACAAAAAACATTTCTTCCCCCCAAGAAATACAAACATCATTCGAAGACCGCTGTGCCAGCAGCGGTTTTCATTTGCTTTTGCATTCCATGGTTGTACAATGCGCAGTATGAGTGATACGAAGACATTTACAGAAGGCCCGATCCTCGGGCCGCTGGTGAAATTCACCCTGCCGATCTTATTTGCACTGTTCCTGCAGTCCATGTATGGTGCCGTGGATCTGCTTGTGGTAGGAAAGTTTGCCACTTCAGCGGATGTTTCCGCTGTCTCCACCGGGTCCCAGATCATGATGACCATGACCAATGTCATCACTGCATTTGCCATGGGACTGACCATCTACATCGGCCAGAAGATCGGCGAAGGAAGACCGCAGGAAGCAGGCAAAGGTGTTTCCGCAGGCATTTTCTTCTTCGGTGTGCTTGCTGTATGCATGACATTGATCATGATTATCTTTGCTGTTCCCTTTGCCGGCATCATGCAGGCACCGCCGGAAGCCTTTGATCAGACCGTTTCCTATGTCAGGATCTGCGGCGGCGGTTCCATGGTAATCCTTGCCTACAATCTGATCGGCTCCATCTTCAGAGGTCTGGGTGATTCCCATACACCGCTCATTACCGTGGCCATTGCCTGTGTATGCAACATCTTCGGTGATCTGCTGTTATGTGCGGTATTCCATATGGGCACTGCTGGTGCCGCGTGGGCAACAGTCGCAGCACAGCTGATTTCCGTCATCCTCTCATTTGTTCTGATCCGCAGAAAGACCATGCCTTTCCAGGTGGAAAAGAAGGAAATCCGCTGGAACGGAGCCATCAACAAAACCATTGTTCACCTCGGCTTCCCGCTGGCCCTTTCCAACTTCCTTGTCGGTGTATCCTTCCTGGTCATCATTGCCATCGTCAATTCACTTGGCCTGATTGCCTCTGCAGGCGTGGGTGTGGGCGAAAAGGTATGCGGGTTCCTGATGTTAATCCCGCTTTCCTTCTTACAGGCACTGGCTGCCTTCATTGCCCAGAACATTGGTGCCGGAAAGACAGACCGTGCACGGAAGACACTGCGCTATGGCCTCATCCTGAGCATGATCTCCGGCATCACGATGTTTCTTGTCACCTGGTTCCATGGCAATATCCTGGCATCCATCTTCTCCAATGATCCGCAGGTCATCACAGCTGCCACGGAATATCTGAAAGCCTATGCCATCGACTGTGTATGCACTGCAGTACTATTCTGCATGATCGGCTTCTTCAATGGTATCGGCATGACAAGGTTCGTCATGTTCCAGGATATCTTCGGTGCCTTCTGCATCCGTATTCCCATTGCTTACTTCATGTCCAGGAAGGTGCCTGTATCCTTGTTCCATCTCGGTGTATCCACACCTTGTTCAAGCCTGATTCAGAACATCATGTGCATCATCATGTTCATTCATGTGAAAAAGAAAGTGCTGCCCAGGTTAAGCAAGGACAGCACTGTAAGCACGTCTTGAAATCAATAATTTTGACCTCAAGTTTCTTTTCAGATTCCCTTCTTATACAGAAGATAGCTGTAGATCATCGGCACAAAGGCAAGCACAAAGATCACTGCCAGCATCACCCATACAAGCACTGTGCTGTTTCCAAGTAATCCCATCAGAATCATAATCACACCGCCGATGACCCACAACGGTCCTGCCATGCGGTGTGTCAGATTCCAGTTTCTTTCACTGTTCAATGTCCAAGGAACCTTGATGCCAATGGTATAGTTCTGCCTTGTCTTTGGCATCTGGTTGCCAAGGAAGATGAACAATACACCGACGAGTGTCATGAGAATGACATTCACCGGAACATGCATTCCGAATGCCGATGCATATGTGATTACCATGACCACAACAGACATTACCGGCAATACCCATAAGCCAAGTTCATACATGAAACGATCCTGGTTGTGATTCTTCGGATCACTCTTCAGCGCAAAGGAAACAAGCAGTTCCATGCCTGTGAAGAACAGCGGAAAGAACAATACAGCAAAAGCCCTGGAAGAATACCCGTCAATGACACCTTCTGCATTCCAGTGAGTGGGAATAGATGCGGGAAGCCTGTTCCATAATGCAAGACCGATGAACAGCGGCAGTACACACAACAGCAATCTGATCCACAGACTTCTCGTCTTCATTGTTCTTCTCCCTTCAGATCCTGCAGGAACAGGATCATCTCATCCAGCACGCTGGTGTTCAGTTCGTAGTAGATATATGTCCCGGATCTTTCCTCTCGGATCAGATCCGCGCTTTTCAGAACGGAAAGATGATAAGAGACAGTGGCATTGCTCAGATCAAACCGGGATGCGATCTCCCCTGCCGCATGTTTTCTTCCATCCCTCAGCATTGCCAGGATTTCCCTGCGCACGGGATCAGACAATGCTTTCCACGAACTTTCCTTCTTCATATTTAGATATATTTCTAAATAAATGATACCGCACATTGATCATCTGTCAATTGCGCAATGTTATAATCACCTCATATATTGAAAAGAATAAAGCTATGAACATTAACGAGAAAAATCTGAAACAGTTCCGTGCGGACTTCATGAATGCTGTACAGCCGCTCAGAGAAAAATACGGTGTCACCATTCAGCTCGGCAATATCACTTACAGCCAGGAGTACTTCACCACGAAGATGACTGTTTCAAACGGACAGAACAAGAATGATGCGGCCCGTATCGCCTTCGATGCCAATGTATGGAGATATGAATATCTTGGTTTCAGGAAGGGCATGTACATGCGAAAATTTATCGGTGCCAGCGGAAGAACATATGCAATCCGCGGTTTTGAACCGCGTTCTCCGAAATATCCGATCCGTATGATTGATATTGAAACCGGAGAAAGCCGGAAGGCACCAGAAGGTTTTGTCCTGCAGATCCTGCCGGATACCTGGGAACCGGAAGAAAATGACGGATTCATCACTTTGAAATAATGGCAAAGGCTGTGATATGAGACGCAGCCTTTGTTTTCAAAATATAAGCACGTCTTTCTTCACTTCCGGATCATGGGCACAGAAGATGCCTTTGCAATGGGGGTCTTTGCTCATATCCTGAATCCACTGCAGCACCTTCCTCATATTGCCCTTGTCATAGACAGGACCAGGAAGATTCAGGTTCTCCCAGGACTGCCGGTTATAGCTGTTGTCGCCCGTGAAGACCGCATAGTCTTCGCCGTCATGCACAAGGATCAGAACAGACCCTGCAGAATGTGTTGGGATGTAATAAATCATGACAGAGCCATCGCCAAGGAAATCACAGCTCCTGCCGAACAGTGCATCACTGTCCTTGCGGAATGCATATCTGGCAAAGGAAATCCCTCCCAGAAGTGCCGGTTGTACCGTACGCCCTTGTATTGGAACCAGCGATTTCTTCTGCACTGACATAGAATGCCTTTGCATTTCTCACATCAGCCAATACGCTTGCATGATCGCAGTCAAGATGTGTCATCAGGACGGCATCGATGTCTGCAGGATCAACGCCCAGGGACTTGAGCTTGTGTCCCATGCCTTCATTCCTTCCAACCACAGGTTCACCGGCAAACCAGAGACTGAATCCTGAATGTTCCTTTGCATTGGTTTTACAGAGGTCACTTCAGCCGCAGTCGATCAGCAGCTTCTTCCCGTTCACTTCCACAAGGAATGCCTTCACCGGAACGGAGATCCTGTCCTTCCTGGACTGGAACAGTCCGGTATAGGCATACTCGAACTTCTTTACCGAACGGTTGGGTACTGCAGGAGAGACCAGCGTGGATCCGGTCTGGATCACATGTACCGTCACTGCCATTCGAAGTTCTCTTTTCCTGCACCAGCCTCAAAGTGATATTTCACAATGCCAAGATCCACCCTGGAAAAGAAACCCATGCCCGCCTTCACACGAACCTTGTTTTCGTTCTGTGTGAACGTGAACTTCTGCTGGTTCACAGCAGTCGGGGCAAGCATGACTGCCTTCATGCCATTGCGGAACCACACCGGGGAATCCGGTGTCAGATTGCTGACCTTGCTGGTATCCCTGGACTTATGCTGAACACCCTGCGTCTTTCCATAGCCGATGGCAATGACAATAGCAAGTTTCTCTCCATCTCCGATCTGCATAACTTCAGGAATCTTCCTGAATGTCAGACCAACCCAGCAGGTATTGAGGCCAAGCATCTGGGCAAGCAATACCAATCTTTCTCCATAGTACCCGCATGTTTCATCCAGCTTGTCTGACTTTCTTCCGATCATGGCAATGTAGTTTGTCACACCGGTGAACTTTCCATAGTGTGCCATGGTACTGTCAAAAGCCTTCGGTTCATTGAGGATCAGCTGTACATGCAGTCCGCTTACCATGTTAATGTCTGCGATCTCAGCCTGCAGCTTTTCCACGGCATCTTTTTCCATCGGTCTTTCTTCATACTGTCTGACAGAATGTCTCTGTTCCATCGCTTCCTGAATGTTCATATTCTCCTCCTTATTTCTCACCGCTGCGGTCCGGCAGCGTCTTCATGATTTCCTGTGCATGCTTTGCCAGCACTTCCAGCTGAGCCATGGACTCCTGTGCATCAAAAAAGTAATAGTTCTTGGTGCCTTCATGACGCACTTTGATGATGCCAGCTTCCTTCAGGATTCTGAGATGGTGGCTGACAGCAGGCCTGGACAGGTTTGTCATCTTAGTGATCTCATTGACTCTGAGCCCGCTGCAGTCCTTTCCCTCCTTCAGCATCTGCAGGATGATGTGCTCACGGTTTTCATCGCCCAGCGCAATCAGCACTTTCTGATTCTTCTCAAACTCCTGTGCAAGTTTCTGTATTTCCTTGTCTGATCTCATGCGCGCTTCCGTTCAAATTCTTAAACCATTATAGGCAGAAGAAGCCATTTATTCTCAATGAGAAAGAAAATCGAGACGAATGTCCCGATCACTTGTTGACGATATAGATGCCCAGGGAGACGAGCACCAGGGCAATGATGGTTGAGATACTGCCGGTTGTGCTTTCTCCTAACAGCAATGTTGATAGCAGTACACCGAACACCGGCGTGCTGAAGCCATACACGGTAACCGAGGATACCGGATTGTACTTGAGCAGGATCGTCCAGAAGGAATACGCTGCCGCAGAAACAACGGCAAGCCAGAGAAGCACCAGGATGCCTGGCACCGTGATCACAGGAAGTCTTCCCCCGCCGATGACACCTGCCAGCACCATCAGCAGTCCGCCGATAATAAACTGGTATCCTGACAATGTCACAGGGTTTTCATATTTCGAATACCGCTTGCCAAGCACGGTACTTGCCGCGTAGCTGAGTGTGGAAAGAAGGATCATGCCTTCACCGAAGAAGGAGAATGAGAACCGTTCTCCTTCCGCCCCGGACAAGTTCACAAGTACAACGCCCGCAAAGCCTATGACACAGCCAAGTATCTTGTTCATACGGAGCTTCTCCATGCGGAAGACAAGAGCAGAAAGGATGATTGCCGCAAACGTGCTTGTTGCCTCAATGATGGAGGACTTCACACCGGTGGTATTGGCTAGACCGATATAGAAGAACGTATACTGCAGGATCGTCTGGAACAGGCACAATACAAGAACCTTGTTCCAGTTCTCCTTCTTCGGCATCAGCATGTTCTTAGCGGTGATACTGCCGATGATCACCGTCAGGATGCCTGCCAGTGTAAACCGGAATCCTGCAAACAGGATCTGTGAGAATGTATCCGCTGAAGCAATTGCAAACAAACGATAACCAATCTTGATGAACGGGAATGCACTTCCCCACAAAAGACAGCACAGCAGTGCCATCAACGCTCTCCACACCGGGTTTGTCCAGAATCTTTCTTCCTTTTCCATAATGCCTGCATTATACCGCTGAATACAGGCTGTATGACTCAGAAACCAAGGGAAGAAATCCAGTCAGACACATCGCTTTCCGAGGTACTGCCGTTCATTCTTCTTCCTTCCAGCCATGTGCCGCCATTGGCCAGTGCCTGCAGATTGGCCTGTTCTGTACCGATGCCGCTGCCGACTGATGTTGCAAAGGGAATCATGGTCTTTCCACCAAAGTCATAGCTTTCCACAAAGGTATCAAGACTTCTCGGCTCCTTTCCCCACCAGATCGGGAAACCGAAAAAGACAATGTCATAGCTCTTTGCATCGATCCTGTTCTTCATTGCCGGTCTGGATTTCTCATCCTTCATCTCCAGCGTGCTACTGCTCTTCCCGTCCATCCAGTCAAGGTCTGCATCACTGTACAGTTCAGCAGGCACAATCTCCCGCAGGTCTCCATGCACTGTATCCGTCAGTGTTTCCCGTCAGGCTTCCACCGTCGCCGGTGCCGAAGCATCCAGCTCCTTGCAGGTATTCCTTACAAGTACGATTCCGATGGCAAACGTCAGGATATCGGATACCGGCATGGAATACAGAACACCATCCAGACCGAAGAATAACGGCAGCAGCAATGCAAAGCCAACACCGAAGACCACTTCACGTACCAGAGACAGCAGTGTGGATTCCTTTGCCTTGCCCAGTGCCTGCAGGTAGATGAATGTTCCCTTGTTGAAGGTAGCCAGCGGCATCATGCAGAGATACAGACGGAAGGACTTTACAGCAAAGTCGGTATAGTACTGGCTTTCGTTTGCAGCACCGAAGAGATTAATAAGATACTGCGGGAAAAATTCCACAATCACCAATGCGACTGCGCCTGTCGCAAGCTCGCCGATGAGCAGCTTTGTGAACAGTTCCTTTGCACGGTCCTTTCTTCCGGCACCGATGTTATAGCCGACAACCGGGATGCAGCCGGCAGCCATGCCTACGGCAATGGAAATGACGATCTGGAAGAATTTCATGACAATGCCAACGACAGCCATCGGAATCTGTGCATACTGTTCCATGCCGAAGACAGGATCCAGTGCACCGTACTTACGGATCATGTTGTTGACAGCCGCCATGGAGGCAACCAGGGAAATCTGGGAAAGGAATGAAGTGATGCCAAGCGGCAGGAAACGCTTCATGAGATCACCGGAAAGCTTCCAGCAGCCCTTGTCCAGCTGCACTGCCTTCATATGTCGCATATACCAGATGGAAAGCACAGCCGTGATGACCTGGCCGATGACTGTAGCCACAGCCGCACCCATCATGCCCCACTTTGTGACATAGATGAACACCGGATCCAGGATAATGTTTGCAACACATCCGGCAAGCGTGGATACCATTGCAAATCTCGGACTTCCATCCGAACGGATGATCGGATTCAGAGCCTGGCCGAACATGTAGAACGGAATACCGACCGTAATCCAGAACATGTATTCCCTGGCAAAGGCAAATGTCTGTTCGTTGACACTGCCGCCGAACATGGTGATCAGCTGGTCATCAAAGATCAGATACAGTGCAGTAACCACAAGGCTTGTGACAACACACAGGACAACTGCATTGCCTACGGTCCTGTTGGCTTCTTCCTTCCTGTTTCCGCCAAGGCAGATGCTCACGAATGCACATGCACCGTCACCGATCATGACGGCAAGTGCCAGTGCAACGATCGTCAGCGGGAATACAACGGTATTCGCCGCATTTCCATAAGAGCCAAGATATGTGGCATTGGCAATGAAGATCTGGTCAACGATGTTATATAGCGCCGCAACCAGAAGTGAAATAATGCACGGGATTGAATACTTGCGCATCAACTTACCTGTGCTTTCCGTGATGAGAAAACTGTTTGTCTGTTCTTCCATGTTCTTACACTCCCATCTAACAAACAAAAAACGTGCTGCCTGTACGCCGGATTTACGCCGTTAGGCAACACGCTTTCAGAGCTGATTCATATTCCAGAAGATTCATCCTTGGAACGTGAGTAAGAATAGCACTGTTTTTCAGTGAATTTCAAAGGGTTTCTGATGTTTTTTCAAATTTGACACTCCCACCACTAAAGTAGTGGGATTCTGAC